>NZ_FR886641.1:0-134616 GCF_000436575.1 Clostridium sp. CAG:265 | reverse complement strand
ATTTGGTGTAATACCAGTTCCCCCTGGAACTATTATTGACTGATCATTACCTGTATCCCAAACAATATTTCCGTCTGGTAGCTCTACACGTCCTCCAGTTGGTACTGTTACATTGCCAAATTGATCAACATGTGGAGCTTGCCCATTTGCTCCTGGTCTAACAAATACATCATCTGCAGTTCCTAATTGACCATCTTGTCCAGCAATTCTAGCTGATCCATCTGTTTCTATAGATACTTGACTATGTACTATAGTACTCTTTTCTTGAATTAATAAAGTTTCATCATTAACATCTGCAAAAGATGTTGTTAATCCTATATTACTTATTGTTATTGCACCTGTTAATACTAAAACACTTGTCTTTTTTTCATGTTTTCCTCCATTTTTCTACAATATTCGACTTATCTTTTTAAATTTTAGTAATAAATTATAATTTTTTCAATATTAATTTTATAACTATTTCTCTTACTTTTTTACATTATATGTAAATATAAATTATATTAAAAATTAAATTTTATTATTATAAATCTATAAATATGTAAAAAAGAAGTAATAGCTACAGGCATTTCCCCCTAACTATTACTTCTCTATTCACATAATTTTTCATTTACATTAATTATTCATTTTACATTTTAATTAAGTTATATTTCTTATTGTTAATTAATAACTCATGTCAAAGCATACTTAATTTAAACTAGCTATTTATTATTCATTCTACATTTTACATTTTTAATTCTTACAAACTCTCTAAGTTTATTCCTCAATTCATCATTAACTAAGTTTATCATTTTCTAATCTATTTCTTCTATAAGACAATGATGTTCTTTCTCTTTGGAATCATAACAAATAGCCACAGCTAATATTTTTTTACCCATATTTTCTCTTTTAAACTTTTCAACATATTCTTTACTTCTTATTTGTTTTAATGCAATCTCTGGTTTTTCGTCTTTTTTTAGTTCCACAATAAAAGCCGTATCATTTTTCCTTCTTGGATGAAAAGTAAAATCTGCATACCCTTTTCCAGTCTTTTCTTCTCTTTCTACTCTATAATTATCTCTAGCTGAAAGATATGCTAGTGTAAGTACACAAGAAAGGCTATTTTCATCATTATATTGCAAAATTGGAATTTCAGAATTATGAATATCATGAAGTATTTCTTCTATTATCTTCACATCTTTATTAACAGTTGCTTTTAACATACTTTTTGAATTTTCTATTATCTTAGAAACATATCCAAAAGATTCATCTTCTAATGCTTTCTCGAACTCTAACATAAGCTCCTTATTAGGTATCTTTAAATATCCATCATAATAAGATAAAAACCCTAACACTATCATAGCTGAATAAATTTCTTTTTTAGTTTTAGGTGTCCCTTGCCCTGCTCTAAACTCTTCTTTTATTATTACATCTATTTCTTCACCTGCAACCATTTCAATAACTTCATCTCTAATTTCTAAAATATTATATTTCAAATATTCACTTACTTCATCCATTGCTCCTGTATTAGTCCAATAGCTTTCACAATAATTATTTTGTAGTGCTTTAACAACTGATCTTGGATTATAAACTCTTATTCCAGTAGCAGTAAAATATCCATTATACCAACTCTCTAGATCTTTAAAGTTCATCTTACCATTTCTATTACAAAGCTCTATAACTTCCTCTTCTACAAAACCAAAATACTCTCCAAATTTTCTATCTTTTAAAAATGTATACTCATCAAACATATTTAGTGCACTACCACTAGAATATTTTTTAATAGGTAACACCCCTGTCATATAGCAAAGAGCTACATATGGTTGATCTTTTAAAAGATTTCTTAAGAACTCTAAAAAATCATTTTGATTTTCTTCAAATAAATTATTATTAAAAATATAATCCCATTCATCAAAGATAAAAACAAATTTTTCTTTTGTATCATAAAGCATATCGCTTATTGTAAAATACTTTTCTGGTTTTATATAAGGATACATTTCTACAATATCATTTACCAAGGTAGTTTTTATCATTTTAATGTAATCATCATATGTATTTCCTCTATCTGATATGCTATTGAATGATATATTTATCACATTATATTTATTTAAATTTTCTTCATAACTTTTGCATACATTTATCTTTAATTTATCAAAAATTGCTTTAGATTCTACAGCCTTAGAATAGTATGCTCCCAGCATATCTGCAATACTTGATTTACCAAATCTCCTTGGTCTTGTAATACATATATACTTGCTCTTAGTAGATATTTTTTCATTCAGCATTTTAATTATCATTGATTTATCTACAAAATATTCTTCATTAACAAGTTCTTTATAGTTTTCAAATTGTTTATTTGTATTTAAATATCTCAAGAATTAACCATCACTTCCTTAATTATATTTTCCACTATTTAATTACAACAATTATAACATAAGCCAATAATACTTTTAATATTATTGGCTCAATTTTAGCTTTATAATCCCTTCTTAGAATATATAACAATCCCACGTGCAAATTCCTAGTTGTCACATTACATTTGCTTCCTAAATACAAACATACCCTGTCCGCCATCACCAATAAAATCTTCTGGCATATCTAATCCTGGATTCTTTTCATTTAAAAATTCTACTATATGAAATCCACATTTATTTACATAAAAATGAATGTTTCTTTTCTCAAAATATGGGGTGCAAGTTTCCCATACCTTTGTTTCAGGATGCAATCTTTCAATTTCATCCCACATTGCCTTACCAATACCTTTACTACTAGTGCCACACTTAACATAAAGAAAATCAAGATGATTGTGCTGAGTTTTTTCATCAATTACCACAACAGCACCTCCAACCATTTCACCATCAACAACTGCTTTATATGCAACTGAGCTCTTTTGATTTAAAGAATTGTCAATATCTTTTTCAGGAAGAATAATATCCTCAGTCTTACCAAAAACATCTTCAAACCCTTTTTGGAATGCTTCTTGCATGTCTGCTTTATACTGATTTAAGTCTTCATCAATAATAGTAACAAGCGAAAAATTCATTCTAACACCTCCACAAATAGAATTTATCACTGAAATTCCTTAATATACTTAATATTTTTTATAATAATATCTGATTTCCACCAATTTTTGCTTATAGCCCACTCTTTAAGATAATTATTCCAATCCCATGTAACATTCCAAGAACCATCATTATTTTGAATATTTAAAATAAATTGACATTCAAAATCACATATATCCTTGTTTTCTAAATAAAAATCACTTGACTTACTGTCTATGAACAATGACGGCTTGCATATATAATCATTACTCCATCTTTTAGTGTCATATGTTATAACTTGTTTAATTTGTTTTTGTAATATTTAAAGCATTCCATCTATGACCATCAAATTCATCATTAGATGATAAAGAATCTATAATCCCTTTTATTATTGGATGATTTTTATCATCTAAATTAATTTCTTTTATGATTCTAGTTGCTGCCCAGGTTTGCAATGGTGTTGAATTAATATTCCAACAATCAGGTTCAAGTGCATTTGCAAATCCACCATCAGTATTTTGATAAGTTTTTAAAATATTAATAACATCTTCCTTACTTCCATTTTCGAATAAGTAGTTCCATCTTGCCATATCAAGATGTCTTGCATTCTTTAATATAAATTTTTTTGCACGTGCATAATAATCCATCACTTTCCTCCTATAAAATCAGTAGTTCCTATTTACCTTTCACTTTAAGTTTATTATAGCATAATTTGTAAATATAACCTTACTTATGATACGTTATTTTTAGATAAAAAAATAGCCTTAGGCAAGTTATATCAATGCCCAAAGCTATAAACCTCACTTATTTATGGTACGGTTCACTTGTCCTCATTCAAAATTTACAATTTCACAAAAAAGAAGTAACAATTAAAGATACCAATCTCCAACTATTACTTCTTTTTTATTAACTTTTCCTGCTTCAATTATTTTTAGCTTTGTTTTAAAATAATGTGGAAATAAGTATAACATAAAGGGATGTCCAATAGACGTCCATTTAAATCGCAATATTTTAATATTGCGAACTAAATGATCTTTGAAAATTGAATAATACGGTATTAAAAAATGTGCTATAATTTATTTATAATAATATTAAACTTGATTTATATAAATTAAATTTTAGGTGGTGAATATAGTGAATATTAGAGAAGCAAATACTGAAGATATTGAACCAATTGCAAGTTTATATGTTATGAATTGGAAAAAAACATATGTAGGTTTGTTACCAAATAACTTTTTGAATGGATTGACTGTTAATAAAGGAATAAAGAAATGGCAAGAATATCTTAATAAAGAAAAACATAGGATCTTTGTTGCGTATGAAAACGAAAAAATTTTAGGTTTTTCTGCATGTAAGGAAGATGAAGAATTAAAGAATTGCTTATATTTAGATTCACTGCATGTTTCTGAAACTTCAAGAGGAAAAGGTGTTGGAACAAAACTTATCAATACAGTAGGAAGCTATGCTTATATTAAAGGTTATGAACATATGAGTATTTGTATTGTAAAAGGAAATGATAATGCAAAGAGAATTTATGAAAAAATGGGTGCAAAACATTACAAAGATTTTATAGACTACTTTGGAGATACAGAATCCAATTCAGAAAAACTCATTTGGAATAATTTAAATTATTTTAAATAAATTCTAGGTAGTTTATTATAAAATTTAATATATTAAGAAAATAAAATTAATGAAAATACCGTATTATTAAATAAAAAATATGCGGTATTTTTTTAGTTCGCAATTCATTTAGATTGTTCATCAATCATTATATTAATTGCACATTAAAAAACAGTAAAATAAAACATATCTTACCTTATATATATATTTATCTTCTGATTTTAAAATCCTTTATTAAAGATATAGAATATGTTGAATTAGCATGAATAAAGAATTTTTTAGGCTTATTTCTTTCCATTTCTGTTTTAAATAATTGCCTCCACTTATACCAGAATAAGTAGTTAGTTAGGTATTTTGTTGAGACTCCATTAAACTTGTTTATCCATCTTTTTAAACTACTATGAAAGGCATTAACTCTTTGAATATTGTAAATATCCATAGTTTTTCTTCCATCTCTAATTTGATGTAATTCAAAATTATGTTGAGCTGCAAAGGAGATATAGCTCCTATGCTTATCAGTACATAATATAGAATTCTCTTCAACAACATTTAATAGAGCCCTATTTATATCGGTATATTTAGGTCTACCATCATATATTAATCCAGTGTATAAATTACCTAATCTATCTACACCACATAACACACAGGCAAATTCCTTGGATATACTTAATTATCAATTTTCAATTAATTAAGCATATTCATTTTTAATTTTTCATTCTTAATTATACAGTTTTCTAAACTTATGAGTTTATTCCTCAATTCATCATTTATCACTGATATTTCATCATTATCTTAAGCTGCTTTTTCTTCACTTTCCACAACTGTATCACTTACCCTCTTCTTAATAAAGACAACAAGTCCAATATTAAATATCACTGTTACAATAAGAATTATTCCAAGTGGTATTCCCATATCAATAACTTGTCCGTATAATAATTGCCCCGGCGCAACGCTTATCGTTGCCACTGCCACTGAAAATGCTGATACACGTCCAAGCATATTTGATGGAACTTGTTTTTGTATAAATGTTAATGTAAGTACATTTGATAATGATAAAGATAACATAATTAATAATCCACCAAAGGCAAAAATTGTTGCCATTGCATAATTATTTATCTTTATAAATCCTAAAATAGACATTAGTGTAACACCAGCTATCATAGGATAATATGTATAATGTACCTTTTTCATTGAGAACATCTTTGGCTTTATACTTATCCAGAATCCTCCTAATATCATACCTAGTACACATACACCTTCAACAATTCCATAAATCTCTGATGGAAGTGCAAGTAATACATTAATAAAATATGGTGCAACTATTGATAAAATAGGTACTAAGAATATATTACAAAATGCATATGAAGCTATAATTGCAAGAACAACTTTCTTTTCCTTTTTTAAATATACAAAGCTATCCTTCATATCTCCAAATGATTTCTTTATAAAATCCATTGATACTAGTTTTTCTGTACTTTCATCATTCTTAGCCACATCTGGAATATCTAAAAACATTTCCATAATTGCTGATAATAAGAAACTTACAGCATTTATTATTACAATAACTTTTATTCCAAGTAATCCATAAAGTATTCCAGCTAAAATAGGTCCTACCACATTTACTATTGATCCTACTTGATTTATTATTCCATTGGCAGAAGTTAAATTTTCTTCATCTACTATTTGAGGTATGGAAGATGTTACTGCTGGTCCATATAATGTGTAACATATTGATAATATAAACATCACTGTACCAACTATAAGTGCACTATCATTTCCTCTTAATAATATAAATGCATATATTCCAATAAGTGCTGCACAAAAGAAATCTAAATATACCATTATTTTTTTCCTATTTACACTATCAGAAAGCTTTCCTGAAATAGGTGCAAAAATTATATAAGGTATTGTTGATATTGCTAATATCTGTGAAAATACAGCTGTACTTCCTGTAAACTCTAATAAGTATAATGACATACTAAATCTTTGTATGGCATTTCCAAAGAGAGAAATTATCTGCCCTATTACTATTATTAAAAAGTTTTTATTTCTCATTAAGCCTCCCTAAAAAGATCGTATTCCATACATATTGGATACTTGCCATCTTCACTTATTGTAAGATTAGCTTCTATTCCGTATATTTTCTTTAAATTTTCTTTAGTAATTACATCTAATGGTTTTCCTTCACAAATAACTTTTCCCTTTTTAAATCCAATGATGTTATCTGCAAATCTACATGCATTATTAAGCTCATGAAGAACTATAACCACTGTAATATTCTTTTCTTTATTTAGCTTTTCAAGAACTTCTAATACTTCAAGCTGATAAGACATATCTAAATAAGTTGTAGGTTCATCTAGCATTATTATTTCTGTTTCTTGAGCTAAAGTCATTGCTATCCAAGCTCTTTGTCTTTGGCCACCAGATAAATTTTCAACTTCTCTATCTGCAAATTCACTTAGTCCTGTTTCTTTTATTGCCCAGTCAATAACTTCTTTATCATGACTATTTAAGCCACCAATAAGCTTTTGATGTGGAAATCTACCAAAGGCCACAAGTTCTCTTACTGTAAGTCCACTTGGGCATACTGGCCCTTGAGGAAGAAATGCCACTTCCTTTGCTATATTCTTTTCATTTATCTTTTTAATATCTTTTTTATTTATAAAAATTTCTCCAGCCTTAGGTTTATTAATTCTAGCTAATGTTTTTAAAAATGTTGATTTACCACATCCATTAGCTCCAATTATTATACTTATTTTCCCCTTAGGTATGGATAAACTTAAATCTTCAATTATTGTGTTATTTTCATATGCTACACTTAAGTTTTTTACACTAATAGCTTCCATAATTATTTCTCCTTCATCATTAAATAAATAAAATATGGTACTCCAAATATTGATACTGTTATTCCCACTGGAATTTCAATTGGAGAAAATAAATTTCTCGAAACTGCATCTGCAATAAGTACTATTACTATACTTATCATTGCTGATACTGATATAAACTTTTTATGATAAGGTCCCACTAATTTCTTTGCAATATGTGGTGCTATAAGTCCTAAAAATCCAATATTTCCTGCAAAAGCTGTGGCAGTTCCTGCTAAAACAACTGCTAAGCTTAAGAATTTTTTTCTTTCTTTTTCTATATTTAATCCCAGTGATATGGCAAGTTCATCTGAAAGATTTAAAACATCTAATTTTTTATGGTTTAATAAAACCAATATAAACATTACAGCTACTATTGGAACAATCACTTTTACATAGCTCCATCCTGATCCCCAAAGACTTCCTGATGTCCATATTAATACTCTGTTATAATCTCCTACTCCACCTCTAAATGTAAAGAAAATTATAAAAGCATTAAGTGCTGCATTTAATCCAATTCCTATAAGTAATAACCTTTTAGGTCTTATTCCTTCATGAGTTGTTGACATCATATAAATTATAATAGCTGTAACTGATGCACCTACTATGGCCATAAATGGCAGTACAAATATTGAAAGTTGTCCTAATTCACTATAATAAGCTCCTGTAGAATATGTAATGAATAATACTGCTGCCACTGCTGCACCAGCGTTTATACCTATTATTCCTGTATCAGCTAAATCATTTTTAGTGATGGTTTGAAGTATTGCTCCTGCTGTTGATAATGCAATGGCAACAAATGCTCCCACTAAAAGCCTTGGTAATCTTATACTTAATATTGCTGTATTTTGAAGTTTACTTCCATTTCCAAGTAAAGTATTTATAACTTCTAAAGGTGTAACCTTATATGTACCCCAACATAGGGACACTCCAAAGGAGATTATTAATAAAGCCATTAAAATCACTAACACTATTTTAAATTTATTTTTCTTCATTATCCTCTCTCCTTTCTAGCCACTGAAATAAAGAATGGTATTCCTATAATTGCTGTAAATACTCCAATAGGAGTTTCATATGGATTAAATAACATTCTTGCTGCAATATCAGCATAAGTTAAAAGCACCGCTCCAAGTAAAAATGAACAAGGAATATTTTTTCTATAATCTTCACCTAAAATCTTTCTTACTACTTGAGGGATAATAAGCCCTACAAATGCTATGTTCTTTCCTACTGCAACAGCTGCTGCAATCATAGGTATCATAACCATAAGTGTAATAAATCTTATTTTTTCTGGACTTTCACCAAGACCAATGGCCACATCATCTCCAAGATTTAAAATATTTATCTTTGGTGATAATATCATTGTAATTATAAGACCTATAATTCCTACAATAAATATAAGTTTAAAATCTGCCCAAGTTGCATTTCTAAATCCTCCTGAAACCCAGAAACCTATCATTTGAGATTGATTTGTTAAAAGTCCTATTACTGTTGTTAAGGATACGAAGAATGTACTCATGGCTGTTCCTGCTAAAAGGATTTTTGCAATGGAATTATTATTTGCTTTTTTAGATATAAAGCCTAAAACTATAAGACCAGTTATAAGTGCTCCTATAAATGAAGCAATCATTACATTTTTTGTTGTTATTCCTATTCCTGCTGCATAAAAAATAGCTATTACTAAAGTTGCCCCTTGACTTACACCAAGTATAGATGGTTCTGCTATAGGATTTCTTGTAACACCTTGAATCATTGCACCTGTTACTCCTAGTATTCCTCCTGTCATTAAAACAGAAAGTGCTCTTGGAATACGAACATCTCTAACAAGCATAAGTTCTAAAGTTTCACTATAATTAAAAATACTGTTAAAAATGTCTGAAAAAGCAATATGGACGGATCCTAACCTTACGGCTAGAACCAGTCCTACTACTAAAAGTAACAAACTGCAAATCAAAAATATTGATAAACGCTTACTACTTTGTTTCATTTAACATGTCACCTATTTCATCTACTAAAATTTCTCTTCCAATTGGGCTGTATCCTTGGTTAAAGTATGGTGATGCAGGTAACACCTTTACATGACCTTCTTTAACTGCTGGTAAGTTGTTCCAAATTGCATTTGATTCCATTTGAGCTAAATCTTCATCTGTAGCTATTACAAATATGTAATCTGCTTCTATTGATGCTAATCCTTCGTATGTAACAACTGGAAGGCTTATATCAGTTTGTTCTGGCATTCCTGATGGTTTAGCTAATCCCATATCGTTATATAATACATCTCCAAATCCTGCACCATCAAACACAAAGAATTGTCCACCACTTGCTAAGAATGAAAGATATGTTGTATCTTCACCATATTCAGCTTTAATTTTATCTCCTGCTTCTTTAGCTTTTGTTTCATAATTGCTTAACCAAGTTTCAGCTACTTCTTCTCTATCAAATACTTTTGCTAAGTTTCTAACATCATCTTTCCAATTTAAAGCTTCTAATTGAATCATTACTGTTGGAGCAATTTCACTTAATTGATCATACATTTTTTCTTGAACTGTTGATATTACAATTAAATCTGGATTTAAGTTCATAACTGCTTCTATATCCATAGTATCTTGCATGCTGTATCCTAAGATTTCAGCTCCTGCTAATGTATCTTCTAAGTATGATGGGAACTTAGTGTAATCATATGCATCACTATTTGCTGTTCCTATAACGTCATATCCTAAAATTGATAAAATATCACTATTCCCACTTAAATCAACTATTCTTTGTGGATCTGCTGGTATTTCAACATTTCCTCTTACATCTGTAACTGTAATTGTATTACCTTTAGAAGAATTATCTTCTGCGCTTCCTGTATTTCCACATCCCATAAGCATTACACTTGTTACACAAGCCACTGCTAATGTTTTTAATAAATTTCTTTTCATTTATTCTTACCTCCATGTACATTTCTTTTGTTTTCCTGCTTTTTGCTATGTTCAAATTGTATATGAGAATGATTATCACTTCAAGTTATACACCTAATTTAATAATTTTATCATCTATTTGAACATTTTTTGATATAATAAATATATTATTATCAAAATTAAAGAAATGATTAAAATTAAAGAAAGTGGACTTATATAAATGATTGCTAAAAGTACAAAAGAATTTCAAAATAATGTTTTAAAAAAAATGACATTTACAGCTTATCCTAAAGATAATTACATACTATACACCAATGAAAATAAAAAAAATCTTGGCTATTTTATTAAATATACAAGAGAAGGATATTATGATTTTGGAATTGGTGATTATACTATTCCAAATGATTTTTCTATTTCATTTGAACATAATGAAGAACTTATAAAATTTGGTACTGTTTATAGTGGAGAAACTCAATTTGAGATTGAAAATAGCCCTATTTCCTCATTTACACCATCTTCTTTTTTTGTTAATGAAAAAGGGTTAAAAGGAAAGCAATCCTGGAAAAAAGGTCAACACTTTCACGGTGCAGAAATAACTATCTATAAAAAGTATTTTGATGAAATTATTTTAAAAAATTTTCCAAACAGTTTAGATTTTCATGCTTTCATTACTAATTTTACTTATAATTATCTGCCCATTGAAGTAACTGCTATTATTCAAACTTTAAGAAGTCGCGGTGAAAAAGGTCAACTTTCATCTTTATATTTAGAAAGTAAAATTTTAGAATGTATTGCTTTAATTAATTTAGAAATTCAATCATCTCCAGAAAATGTTTTTACTAACCAATTAAATTATGGACATGTAACAATTGGAAAAAATCGCACTGTAACTTTAACAGCTTCTGATGTAAATGCTATTCAAAAAGCTCATGATATTTTAACCAATGAATTTTGTAATCCACCAACTATCAGTGCATTAAGTAAAACTATTTTTTTAAATGAGCAAAAATTAAAAGCAGGTTTTTCATCTAGATATCATATGTCTATCAGCCAATATACAACATCACTTAAAATGGCTTTAGCAGAAAATTTACTCTCTACCACTGAGTTAAGCATTGATGAAATTGCAAAAAAAGTTGGCTATAACCATAGTGGTAATTTTATAAAAATGTTTAAAAAACTTCACGGAAAAACTCCATTATCTTTTAGAAAGTTAAAAAATTAATTTTTCAATCGACAAAAACTTACATTTTTTCTTTTTTTTATTTGTTATAATTATGCTTATAATTTTTAACATTTATTTTGGAGAAACATATGAAAAAATTTAAAGTATTTATTTTTTTACTAATATTCATAAGCAATTCCTTTGTTCTTAAAACAAATTCTATTTTTGCTTTAAGCACAGAAGAAAATGTATTAAACATTCTTTTTATCAGTTCATTTGATCCTAGTTTTATAAGTATTGAAGACCAATTTAACGGAATAAAAAAAGGATTAACTGCAGACTCTAATGTAATAATTCAATATATGAATTCAAAAACTTTTGATAGTATTGAAAACGAAGAAAAATTCTATAATTTACTTAAATATTCATTAGAAAACTATACTGAAATTGATGCTGTAATCGCTGGTGATGATGATGCAACAGAATTTTGTATTAAATATAGAGATGATTTATTTAAAGATATTCCCATTTCATTCTTAGGTGTACAAGATTTTGAAATATTAAATCGAGCTTTAGAATGTGATTTTTTTTCAGGAGTATATGAAGTTGAATCTATTAAAGATAATATTGAATTAATTAAAACTTTTCATCCTAATGTAGATACTATAACATTTATTGATACATATGGTATCTCAACTTATGAAGAAATTCTTAAAGATTATCCTGATATTAATTTTAAATGGATTTTAACAAAAGATAAAACTTTATCAGAAGTATTATTTACATTATCTAATCTTTCTGATAATAATGCTATAATACAACTTTACATAAATAAATTTAAAGATCTTGATAATTTTGATAAGAATTCACTTAACAAATTAATTGCTGCAAATTGTGCATCTACTCCAATTTACTCCACTTTAAATTATGATGTAGGTTATGGAAGTATTGGTGGAAAGGTAATAAATCATTTTATACAAGGAAAAAAAGCTGGCTCCATAGCATTGAATCTTTTAAATGGATATGATGCTAAGGATTTATTAATTGATGATGATACAGCAAATGAATATTATTTTGATTATAAAGCTTTAAAAAAATTTAATATAAATATTTCTAATCTACCTAAAGATTCTGTTATACTAAATCATCCAATTAATATAATAAAAGAATATAAAAATATATTTATTGCTTCATTGATATTACTGCTTGCACTTTTAAGTATGATATGCGCTTTAATTTTGTATATTATTTACAAAAAACAGTATGAAAAAGCAATTATAAATGCTATGCATAAGGCTGAAGAAGCAAACAAAATAAAAACTCATTTTATATCTAACATTAGCCATGAGCTTAAAACTCCAATTAATGTAATTATGTCTGCTATACAATTAATAAATTATAATAATATAGAGTATAATTCTTATTCTAACAATACTTTAACTATTATTGATAATAATTGTAAAAGATTATTAAGATTAATAAATAATCTAATTGATGTACAAAAACATGAGTTAGATGATACTAAACTAAATTTATCTTCTGTTAATATAGTAAATCTAATAGAAGAATTAGTTGGTTCTGTAATTCCTTATGCAAACTCTAAAAATTTAAATTTAATTTTTGATACTAATAAAGAAGATATAATCTTGAAACTCGACTCAGATAAAATTGAAAGAATCATATTAAATTTATTATCAAATGCTATTAAATTTTCTAAACCTTATGGTGAAATAAGAATAAATTTAATTTTTAAAGATTACTTATATATATCAGTGGAAGATGATGGTATAGGCATTGCTAAAGAAGATTTAAATAGAATTTTTGATAAATTCACCCAGCTTGATACTAGTTTTTCTCGAAAAAATGAAGGTAGTGGTATTGGATTATCTATTGTAAAATCATTTGTATTATTACATAATGGAGAAATTTCTGTTAAATCAGAGCTTAATAAGGGAACTAGCTTTTTAATAAAATTACCTTTAACAGAACCTTCCAATATAGAAACTGAATATACTTCATATGATAACCTTAGTGAAAATGTAAAAATTGAACTATCAGACATTTATATATAAGTAAAAAGCAGGCTAATTAACAGTATATATTAATTAGCCTGCTTTTTACTTATTATAAATTATTTATACGATCCATATTTTTTATTCTATTTAATTACAAAATTATTTTTAGGAAATACTATCATCACTATAGTTCCTTTTTACTACATCTTCTATACTAACTTCTTTTATAATATAATCCTTACCAACTTCATTACTTCTAGAGTAATATAAAACTTGTTCCACATAATTATCTATTTTATCAATTTGCATATCTATCTTCTTGGTAACATCATTATTATTATTTTCTATTAAAAGTTTGCTAGATGCTATTGGGGTTTTTATTTCATGTACCCATGTTTCAATATATTCCCTATACTCTTCTTGTATTTCTCGATAATGTTTAACATTTTCGTGCATATCTCTGCTTAATGCTTTTATTATCTTATTTATTTCTTCTGCTATTAAAAAATCACTTGCTTTCATTCAATTATATACCCAAGTCCTCTTCTAGTTTCAATGACATTTTGAATACCTAATCCATCTAACTTTTTACGCAATCTTGTTACAGTATTTGTAACTTTTATACCCACTATCGAATGTACAAAAGCCAAAACAATTGGAATACTAAAGTAAACTAAAGTTTGCATAAATATCGTCTTATTGATACTTTTCTTACTTACCCCTAACCATCTTAGTAACTATATCTTCTATCATTAAAATCATCTATAAGCTTCATTAATTCATCTTGTGATTTATCTTTATCTAATTTAAAGTTAACATTCACTCTACTTAAAATTACTTCTGCTTTATCACAAAAATCATCATTTATTACTATTGTACAAGGTTAAAATATTTTTCATATTTATCTCCTCTTTTCATATTCTTTATAATAAAAAAATAACTAATGAAATATATTTCTATATTACATTAGTTATTATATCTTTATCTTATCTTTACATCATAGGGATTTATCTTTCATTAACATTACAAAAATGTAATTTAACATCTCTATATTATTTCAATGAACTTTTATGTATATTTTATAAAAACTCATACTAGTTTAATCTATTCTTTAAAATTAACTACTGTCAATAACTTACTTTCATCTAAAGCTGAAATTACTTCTACTGAAATTTTTCCTTCTTTATATTTACAAAGACTAAATCTAGGATATTCTTCAAATCTTACAATACCATTATTCTCATCATAACCTACAAAACTCAAGCTTCCTGCTGTAAAATAAGGCTTGTCTGCAAAAACACCTTTAAAGGGATGATGAGTATGGCCTGTAAAAATTCCAATAATATCACTACTATTTATAACTTCCTCAAAACTATCATCAAAATCTATTGATGGAGTAGTGAATTGATCTTTTAAAAGGTGGTGATGAAGCATTAATATGGTATCTTTTTTACAATCAGTTTTTAATTGTTTATTTATCCATTCATATTGTTCTTTTGAAATAAATCCATCACTATTTTTATAGTTGGAATTATCAAAACTTATTATCCTTAAGTCACCTATTTCTTTAACAACATTATAGGATTTATTAGATTCCTTATTAAACCAACCCTTATAAAAAGCTTCTTTATTATCATGGTTTCCTAATGTAACTACATATGGAATACCTTTAAACAACCTATCTAATTCATATTTTAAAACTTTATAGTCTTCAGCGCTCCCTGACTCTACTAAGTCACCAGTAATAATAATAAAATCTATAGTTTTTAAATCTACTTTCTTTAGACAACTTTTAATTTGTTCTACAGGGTTTGTCATATTATTAAAAATAGAATTATATCCTTTTTCAGCTTTATGATATTTTCTTAAAAAGTGAATATCTGATAAGTGTAAAAACCTCATACTTATTCACCTACTTATTTTTCTTTTTTCTTTTATTTTGTATGCTAAATAATATAAGTGCAACAATTGTTGCTACATAAGGAATAGATGCAGTAATTTGTGTTTTTAATGATGTATTTTGAAGTACGTTTCCTGCTGCTTGTGAAAATCCAAAGAATAAACTTGATAAAAGAACTCCTATTGGATGAGACTTTCCTAAATTATTAGCAGCCATGGCAATATATCCACGTCCTGAAGTCATATTTTGCATAAATAAAGTTACAGTTCCCATAGAAAGAAGAACTCCACCTAACCCGCATAATATTCCAGATAAACTTATTGTTAAGAATTGATACTTTTCTACTGGAGTACCAAGACTTCTTGCAGCTTCTTTATTAATTCCTATAGCACGTAATCTATAGCCTAATACTGTTTTATATAAGAAAATATATATTCCTATTGCTAATATAAAAGCTAAATAATCAATAAATGTTAAACCTGAAAGAATAGTTCCTAATACAGGAATATCTTTAATTATAGGTAAATCAATCTTTGGAAGACTAACTAAACTTGGATCTGTAAATACTCCCTTTGTTTTGAAAATTATATAAAGTAAGTATGTTGTAGCTCCACCCATCATGGTATTAGTAGCCATACCAACAACAACTGGAGATGCTTTTAGCTTAATAATACAAAATCCTACAATGGCAGAAACTATCATTCCACTAATTGCTCCTGCAAGAACAGATAAAAATACATTATGAGTATAATAATTGGCAACAATGCTGAAGAATGCTCCTGTTAACATTGTTCCTTCCATTGCAATATTAAAAATACGTACTCTAGTACATATAGCTGCAGCTAAAGTTACTAATAAAATAGGTGTCATCATACGAAGAGTTGAATTAGCCACCACTGCTAAATAATCTATACTTAACTCCATTATTTTACTCCTTCCTTATCCGTTGTATTTTGTTTCTTCTTATACCACTTAACAGCAAACTTTGCAGTGATTAATAAAGTAATTATACCTTGAATAATTGTTGTTACTTCTGATGGTACTCCCATACTACGCTCAATGGTACTTCCCCCTGTAGTAATTCCAGCTAAGAAAATACCACTTACTAAAATACCAACTGGATGATTGCTTGACATTAATGAAGCTATAATACCAGTCCATGCATATCCTGGAGATGTAATCATATTATCTACGTAACGATATCTTGTACCTAAAACTTCACATGCACCACCTAGTCCAGCTAAAGCTCCACTAAGCATTAATACATAATACATCATTTTAGTACTATTAACTCCACCATAATTTGCAAAATTAGCGTTTAAACCTCCCATTTTTGCTTTATATCCGAAGCTTGTTCTTTTCATTATGAAAAGTACAACTAAAACACAAATAACCGCAATTACAAATCCCCAGTGCAATGAATATCCTTCAAACATTTTAGGTAAAATGTTGTCTATTAATTTTTGAGTTTGAATTGCTGAAGAATCTGCTCCTAAAGGATCTTTTACTACATATGTTGTAAAGTAAGAAGCTATGTAATCAGCAATATAATTCATCATAAGTGTTATAATAAGTAAATCTAATTTAAATCTTTCACTTACATAAGCTGAAATAAGTGAATATAAAACACCTACTAAAGCTCCACTAGCAAGAGACATTGCCACAACAAAAGCTGGTGGTCCTGGACATATAACTGCTACAACCGCTGAAGTAAAAGCACCTAAAACCATTTGCCCTGCTGCACCTAAACTTGAATAACCAGATCCCCAAGCTAATGCACCAGCAAGCCCGGCAAATATAATTGGAACTGAACGTGTTAATGTGGTAGTTAAATAATAAGCTGAACCAAATCCACCTTTAAACATTCCTATGATCGCTTCAAAAGGATTAAATCCTGAAAGTGCAATAATTACTCCACCTAATAACAATCCAACAAATATAGCTTGCAATGGATGTTTTAATGGTTCAAATACAGCTAAAAATTTACTTTTTGCACTGCCTTCCAATAACGAGTTTTTACTTTTCATTATTTTTACCTCCTACCATTAAAAGACCTAATGCCTTTTCATCAATGCTTCCTCTTTTAAATTCACCAACAATTTCACCATCATAAATTACATAAATTCTATCACTTAAATCCATAATTTCACTTAATTCAGAAGATACTAATAAAACACTATCTCCACTATTTCTCTTTGCAACAAGCTGATCATGTATAAACTCTATAGCCCCTATATCAATACCTCTTGTAGGTTCACAAGCAATAATAAGAGGCGTCTCCATGGCCATCTCTCTTGCAACAATAAGTTTTTGTGCATTTCCACCTGATAGTTCTTTTATTTTTTGCGAAGGTGAATCTGCTTTAACAAGGAATTTAGAAATTAATTCTTTTGCATGAGATGTAACTTTTTGAATATTTAATATTCCCCTTTTAGAAAACTCTTTAGTATCCTCAAATCCCATTAAGGCATTTTCAGCTAAAGTAGCTTCTGGTGCACTTCCCCACATATAACGATCTTCTGGAATATGTGCAATACCAGCTTCTCTTATGTTCATTACAGTTTTATTTGTAATATCTTTTTTATCAATAGTAACTTTACCACCATCAACCTTTTCTAACCCTGTAATACATCTAATAAGCTCAGATTGACCATTTCCAGATACACCTGCAATACCTACTATTTCACCTTTTTTAATATGTAAATTAACTTTATTTAAAATATTTTTATCATGCTCACCTTTTAAAGTTAAATCTTTAACTTCTAAAAGAACTTCTTTAGTTTCTTTTTCAGGGATTACCCTATTGGCAATTTGTCTTCCTACCATTAAATAAGATAATTCCTCAACACTTGTATCCTTTTTTAATTTTTCAGCAACAACTTGACCAAGTCTCATTACTACTACTCTATCTGCAACTTCCATAACTTCATGAAGCTTATGAGTAATAATTATTAAGCTTTTACCCATTTTAGCTAATTGCTTCATTGTTTTTAAAAGCTCGTCTACTTCAATAGGTGTAAGAACTGCTGATGGTTCATCAAAAATAATAATATCTGCATTTTGATAAAGAGTTTTTAAGATTTCAACACGTTGTTGAAGTCCTACAGGACACTCTTCCACAATAGCATTAGGATCCACCTTTAACATATAACGCTTTGAAAGTTCTTCAACCATTTGAATATTCTTTTTATAATCAAAAAATACTCCTTTTTTCATTTCATTTTTATATACAATATTTTCTGCAACAGTCATTGATTCAAAAAGCATAAAATGTTGTTGAACCATACCTATTCCTTGTGCCATTGAATCTGATGGATTATGGAAGTTCATCTTCTTTCCATTTATAAATATTTCTCCAGAATCTGGTTTTTCTAACCCATAAAGAATCTTCATTATTGTAGATTTTCCAGCACCATTTTCTCCAACAACAGCAAGTATTTCTCCTTTATTTAGATTAATATTAACCTTGTTATTAGCTACAACATTGCCGTAGGTTTTAACAATATTTTTCATTTCTAAAATCATGTAAAACTTACTCCTTTTCTAAATTAATTTAGGAAAATATAATAAAAGGCAAAGCGAAAATTGCTTCACCTCTTTATATAACTGCACTACGTGCTTATTATATTCTTATTAGTTTGCAGATTCTTCAGGAACTTCAATTACTAATTCTCCTGAAATAATTTTTTCTGCTGCTGCTTTACCAGCTGCTAAAACTTCATCAGTCATAATTTCTGTGTTTCTATAGTTCATTTCTTCTGGAGAAACACCAACAACTCCAAATGCACCTTCTTTTAATCCAAGAACTTGTGCACCACCATTTAACCCATTAACTAAGAATCTATCAATTATAGTATTCATAACTGCTCCAGTATTCTTTAATAATCCACTTATTATACTTGGGTTTTCAGAAGTTGTTTGATCAATACTTAACCCTGTTGTGTATATTGGTGTACCTTTTTTAGCTAATTCTTGAGCAGCTTGATATATACCTGAGTTTGCACTAGCAGATACTCCACCAAATATAAAATTAGCCCCTGCAGCTTTTTGTTGTAATGTATATTCATAAGCTAAGTTAGTATCACTGTAAGAGTTTGTATAGTTATACATAAATTTAGCTGCTGGATTAACAGATTTTACTCCTTCTGAGAATCCATATCTATATTTGTATGTAGCTTGTGTTTGGAATGATGATATATATCCATATAAGCTTTCGTTAGGGAAAGCTGTTCCAATCATTGCTCCTAAAACGTATGAACCTTGTGCTTCATCAAATCCAAAGCTTGTTACTTTTTCATTAGACGCAGTTGTATCAATTACAGCATATTTTGTATTTGGGAATTTGTCAGCAGCAGCACTAAATGGATCAGCAGCTTGCCAACCTATACCTATAATTAAGTCATATCCTTCATTTGATGCAGCAATTGTATTTTCTTCCCATGCTGCAGTATCTGTACATTCAATTGATGTCATTTTAAATCCATATGTTTCGCTTGCTTTTTTTAAAGCTTCATATGCTTGAAGAATAAACTGTTCTGTTCCTATTGTATCTGAAATTAGAGCTACTCTTAATTTAGAATAATCTCCATTATTTCCTTCACTTCCTGCTGATTGATTGTTGCTTGAATTAGAACATCCAGCAAAAAGAAATACAGTCATAACAAGTAATAAAGACTTTACTATTTTTTTCATTATTTCATCTCCTATAGTTCATTTATCAATTATATTATAATTATTATAAACACAAAAAAATATGACGCAAGTCATGTTTTTACGAAAAAATCTGTATATTTTTTTATTTTTTTTATTTATCATTCGTATTTTTCCTGTAAAATCGTCTTTATTAGCCATATTTTCAGCATTTTTTTAATATAATTATATTTTCTTTCACTTATTAACTTACATCTTTATTGTTATATATTTTTTGTTATGCTAAAATATTTACTATAAATTAACGAACAATTAATAATTAATCTACATATATATGGGGAGGAAATTATGGCAAAAGTTAAGAATAAGGCATTATTAGATGAATATATAAATAGCACAGGTATAACTAAGCTATTTTCACAAAATATTAGTAAATATTTAGATTTATTTTCATTTAAAAAAGGTGACTTTTTAATTAACGAAGGAGAATGTTCAGAATATCTATTTTTTTTAGTAAGTGGAACTATTAAAGTTTTTTCATACTCAACATCTGGTAAAGTAATGTATTTATCTCATTTTAATTCATTTGAAATTATAGGTGAAGCTTGTAGCCTTTGGCAAAAATCCCCAACCGCTTCAGTTCAAGCAACTTCAATGGTACACTGTATAGGCATATCTATGAAATATAGACAATTACTTCTAAATGATATTATCTTTTTAAGATATATTTGTGAAAATCTTAGTGAAAGACTTAGCTATATGAATAATACTACTTGTACAAATCTTTATGAATCCTTAGAAAGTAGATTAGCATCTTTTATATTAAGAACTGAAAAAAATGGAGTATTTTCTTATAACTTAACAGAATGTGCAGAACTTCTATGTGCAAGCTATCGTCACTTATTAAGAGTAGTTAACTTATTTTGTAATACAAATATACTATCTAAAGATGGAAAGTCTTACACCATTTTAGATAGAGATTATCTAATAAAAATTGTATCAAATTCTCATAATACTGATAATAAAAGGAATTAATACTACTATTGCACTTACTGCTGATAATATACACCCTAGATAGGTAAGATATTTATCTATTTCCTTTTGAGCTTTTTAAACTTCAAAATTAATGCTCTATCTTAACTAATAGAAAAAAATCCTGAAGCTTAAATTACTTCAGAATTTTTTTTAGATAAATGTTACAACCTCTTCTAATGGCTTTCTTTTAGGACTATCTGGTGTTTCATCTGCTGGAACTCCTAGTGAAATTATGGACATTAATGAGTATTCAGGTTTTTCAAAATTGATTATTTCTTCAATTTCTTTTTTAGCATGAGCTGGACCCGTCATATAGCAAGCACCGTATCCCATAGCTGTTGCTGCTAACATAAAGTTTTCTACTGCTGCTCCAATTCCTTGTGCTGCAGATTGTGTAGATTTCATAACTTCTATTATATCTTCACCTACATTATTTTCTCTTAATATTTTCTCTTCCACCATCTTATATTCATTGGCATAAACTAATATGGCACATGATGATCTTTGGAAATTAATATAATAAGGCAATACTCTCATAAATTTTTTCTTTTCATCTTCATTTTTAGTTAATGAAGCAATATATTCATGACTCTTGCTTACTGCCTCAGCCATTTTATTTATTATTTCTTTATCTTGTACCACTACAAAATGCCAATTTTGTTGATGCTTTGGTGATGGTGCATGAGTTGCTGCATCTAACATCTTTAGTATATCTTCCTTTGGAATTACTGCATCTTTATAATCTCTTATACTTTTTCTCTTATAAATAAAATCTAATTCTGACATTAAACCTGCTCCTTCATAATAATATTATCATTAATTTTATACTATTTTCACATAATTAACAAATTTATAATAACATCTATAATAGTGCATTTTATATTTGATAATTATTAATTTATCATTGAGCATTAGTTAATAAAATTTCAAAATTATTGTTTCTTACTTTAACTAGCTTTTTTCTTTGTACTAATGTAAACTTTTCCAAGGAGTGATAATAATGGCTGGAATCAACAATGGATTTTTATTGAAGTAAAATAGTTCATGAATTATGAACTTATATTTAAATGATAAATTTAAGTAATAAACTCCCCTAGGGGAGTTTAAAAAATATAATTTAAAAGCTCTGTGAGTTTTGTCATTCATAATTCATCATTAATTTATAATTATTCATTATAAACTTTAAAGTATCCTTGTGGGTGTAAGCATGCTGGACACGACTTTGGTGCTTCTTTCCCTTCATAGATGTATCCGCAATTAGTACACATCCATAGCACTGATTCTTCTTTCTTAAAAACAGTATGATTTTGCAAGTTATTAATTAGCTTTTTATATCTCTTTTCATGATTCTTTTCTACCTCTGCAATTCTTTCATAAGCTGTTGCAATAACAGAAAACCCCTCTTCTCTTGCTTCCTTTGCAAACTCTGGATAAAGAACTGTCCATTCTTCATTTTCTCCTGATGCCGCAGCTTTTAAATTATCTAAAGTATTATCATGATATGATACTGGATAAGTAGATGTTATCTCAATCCCCTCATCTTTAAAATCTTCTTTTAAGAATTTATAAAATCTCTTGGCATGCTCTTTTTCTTGCTCTGCTATTTCCATTAAAATATTAGCAATTTCCACATAACCTTCTTTTTTAGCTAAGCTTGAATAATAAGTATATCTCATCCTAGCTTGTGATTCTCCTGCAAATGATTTTAATAAATTTTCAGCGGTTCTTGTCCCTTTTAACCTCATAAAATACACTCCTTAATTAACAATTATTCTTTACTGTAAATTATATCCATTTTATTCCATTTTAAAACTAGTTTTGAAAATTTTATAGACTTATATTTCTTTTCACATAATAATTGTTCAGCATATTTATAAAATCAAAAAAGTAGATAGACTTATTTCTACCTACTTTCCTTATTAACAATAAATCATATTCTGATAAAATTAATTGACTATTCACACCAACCTTCTCATAAAAACTATCTTCTTCATATATTCTCCCTCTTTATCATTTACTATCATTTATTATCATTTTATACTATTTATTCTACTTAGTCAATTGAACTCCCATTTTTTTTATAATATAATGATAATAAATAATATTAATAAGGGGCTGCATATAATGTTTACTGAGGAACGTCATGAACATATTTTAAATTTATTAAATAACAACGGTAAAGTTCTAGTGAAAGATTTAAGTAAAGAGTTTAATGTCAGCGAAAGCATGATTAGAAAAGATCTACAATTTTTAGAAAAGAAAAATTTATTGCAGCGCACCTATGGTGGTGCCATTAATATAAAACAATCCTATTCAAATGTAGAATCATTTAACAAGAGAGTTTCTAAAAACATAGATTTAAAAGAAAAGTTAGCCATTAAAGCCTATAATGAAATTACTGATAAAGATACCATCTTTCTAGATGCCTCTACTGCTTCCTATATGATTGCTAAATTAATTGTAAAAAACAACAAAGATGTAACATTAATTACAAATATGCTTGAAATATCATCACTTATACCTGAAAACTGTAAAACAAACTTTATTTTTATTGGTGGTGACTACAATCCATTTGTTGGTGGAAGTATTGGTTCTCATTCTATTGCACAAATCAAACAATATCGATGTACAAAAGCTTTTATTGGATGTACAGGTATAAGCCTAGCTGATGGTGTTGTCAGTACAGCTCTTTCAGAAGATGCTTATACTAAAAGTGCCATAATGAGTATTTCTAAAGAACTTTATATCGTAACATTAAATGAAAAATTCCAAACTACTGGCAGTTTTATCTTTGCAAATATTTCTGACTTTAATGCCATAATAACAGAAAGTCAACCTGAAAAATCAATACTTAAATTACTTGGTGAAGCTTACATTACTTTAATTTAATATATTATAGACTTTATATTAAGAGAGATACATAAACTTAATGTATCCCTCTTAATTTCTTAGTAACCTATATTTTTTATTAATACTTTTTGAAATTAGGTTCATATTTATCATAAACTTTCTTCTTATATAAAAATGCATTTCTTGGACAACTATTCATACACCTTTGGCATAATAAGCATTTATCATTAAATCTTACTTTATTGCTTATATGAATACTTTTTCTTGGACATCTAATTTCGCACATCCTGCAATGAATACATTTTTTCAAATCAACTTCTATATTTTTTATTAATCTTTTTGTGATATAGGGATAAAATATTTTATAGACTGCTCTTACAAAATCTACTTTTAAAAAATTTGTATGATATATTTTTTCTTCACCACTTAAAAAATCTTCTATAGCTTTACTTCCCACCTTAATAGCATCTTTTATCCGTTTTTCTTCTTCATCTTTAGGTGTCTTTTTAAACATAAAGTTATAAAAATTATTAGGCATCTGTACAAATTGGCAGTATTTCACATTAAGAAAAGAAGCTCTATTTAAAACATCTTGAAAAGCCGATGATGGCTCATTGGAGGATTGAGTGGAAAATAACATGCACCTACCTGTATATCCATATAAATTCTTCCTTATATAGTTAACTAATATATCTGGATATAAATCAACATATATAGGACCCCCTATAACTATATATTTATAATTACATGGAAGTACAGTATCTTCTTCAATGTTTATCAAATCTGTATATATATTCTTCTCTTCCAACTTTTTTTTCATATTACATGCTACAAATTTTGTGTTGCCTGTACCTGAAAAATAAATTATAGCAGCTCTTATCATTTTCTAACCACCCTCTTTATAAAATAAACACCCTTATAACATATTATAGTGTTAAAGGGTGCTTACTATATCAAGTTTTTACTTTGTTATTATAATAAATTTCACTGCATAAAATTTTTATACTAGTATCTTTGTAAACTCTAGATTCTTGTCCTCTAATCTATTAATAAAATTACCTAAAATGTATATTCTTTCTATTAAATCATATCTTTTAAATTTAATTCAGAACTATCTTTCTTAACTGCTCCTATATAGTATTCAATGCCCTTACTTACAGCTCCAAAATCTCCATGGCTATCTGAACCTACGGTTATAATCATATTATTATTCTTACAAAATTCTATACAAGTTTCTGTCATCATCTCACTATTGGCAGGGTAATAACATTCAACTCCATCAATACCTATACTTTTAAACTTCTCTAACTTTTCTAATACCTCTTCTTTAGTATTATTTTTATAATAATTACATGGATGTGCTAAAACTACATATCCATTAGCTTCATGAACAGCGTCTATCACTTCTTCAACAGTTGGATAATCAAAATACTCATGCCCACATTTATATTGTCCATAATATTTTACACCTTCGAACAATTCACTAGTTATACCTCTGTCAAATAAATAATGAATTCCCTTCCAGCCTCCTTTTCTTCTATCATAATCATATGCTTCATAATCTTCACTGCTTATATTTTCATAATCATTTTCCATTCTCTTTATAAGCTCAATACTCGTTTCTAATAATTCATTTTTTGCTTTATGAACTAAATTAAATAACTTCTCATTATCCTGAAAGTTATATGCTAAGATATGTACTACTATATCTTCAAATCTTGCATCTATTTCTACTCCTCTAATAACATTAATACCAAATTCTTCAGCTGCTTCTTTAAGCTCCGTATATGAATCTAAAACATTATGATCAGTAATTGCTATTAATTGAACATTTCTTTTTTTTGCATCCTCCACTATTTCTCTTGGAGACATTGTCCCATCTGAATAATAACTATGCATATGTAAATCTGCTAACATAACTTTTCTCCCCTTTTTATATTTTATTATAATTAAATTTTAATCATTTAATCTAGTATTGTCCACAATTCATACTATATAACAACTAATTTTTGTTATTTTATGTTTTCTTTCCTGTATATTTAGGGTATAATAAACTTTGGGAGAATTTTGTATACATAAGTTAAATTAATTCTCCATTAATATTTAAAGTACACGGAGGTATTGCCATGTTAGTTTCAGCTAAAGAAATGTTAAACAAAGCAAGAGAAGGTAAATATGCTGTTGGTCAATTCAACATTAATAACTTAGAATGGACAAAAGCAATATTATTAACAGCTCAAGAAAATAACTCACCAGTAATCTTAGGAGTATCTGAAGGTGCTGGAAAATATATGTGTGGTTACAAAACAATAGTTGGTATGGTTAACGGAATGTTAGAAGAATTAAACATAACAGTTCCAGTTGCTTTACACTTAGACCACGGTAGCTACGAAGGATGTTACAAAGCTATGGAAGCTGGATTCTCTTCAGTTATGTTCGATGGATCTCACTACCCAATAGCAGAAAACATCGAAAAGACTCAAGAATTAGTAAAAGTTACTTCTGAAAGAGGATTATCTTTAGAAGCAGAAGTTGGATCAATTGGTGGAGAAGAAGACGGTGTTGTTGGTAAAGGTGAAGTTGCTGACGCTCAAGAATGTAAATCAATTGCTGATTTAG
Source organism: Clostridium sp. CAG:265 (assembly GCF_000436575.1). Taxonomy (NCBI): domain Bacteria; kingdom Bacillati; phylum Bacillota; class Clostridia; order Eubacteriales; family Clostridiaceae; genus Clostridium; species Clostridium sp. CAG:265. The sequence goes on along the minus strand of NZ_FR886641.1, from coordinate 107,978 downwards.
GAGTTACTATGTTAGCAGCTGGTATCGGAAACATCCACGGAAAATACCCATCAAACTGGCAAGGACTTGCTTTTGATGCTTTAGAAGAAATCAATACAGCTTGCGGAAATATGCCATTAGTATTACACGGAGGAACTGGAATTCCAGAAGATATGATCAAAAAAGCTATATCTTTAGGAGTTTCTAAAATCAACGTTAACACTGAATGTCAATTAGCATTCCAAGAAGCTACTAGAAAATATGTAGAAGCTGGTAAAGACTTAGAAGGAAAAGGATTTGACCCAAGAAAATTATTAAATCCTGGATTCGAAGCTATCAAAGCTACAGTTAAAGAAAAAATGGAATTATTCGGATCAATTAACAAAGCTTAATTTTTCCACATTAAAAGAGCTGCTTAATGGCAGCTCTTTCTTATTATGTATTTTCTATTATTATTGTGTGTTCTATCGGTTTCCATTCAACCTTTTTAAATAAAGCAACTATTGCTATTGGTATATATGTTACAATAAATAAAGGGAAAGTAAAAGTATATAGTATCTTTTCAAAAGCTGTAGCTCTAATTTCTTTCCATTCAGTTATTGTTGTTAATGCACCAAAAGCAAATAATGTTAAATAATAATTAAAAATAGTGAATATTATACTTAATGTAGCTTGATGTACTAATAACATATCAGTCTTATTTAATATAGATATTATAAATACTGTAAAATTAACTAGCAATCCTAGTAAAGAAATAAACATAGCTGGTGCTATAGTCATCAACATATCAAAGGATGAAAAAGATTTATTTTTAAATATATTTATAAATAAATTCCATCCATCTTTCTTAAACACCTGATAAAATCCTTTAGACCAACGTAGTCTTTGATTCCAAGATTGCTTGAAAGTACAAGGTTGCTCATCATAAAATTTCGCTTTATGACAATATCCTATTTTTTCATTATTTAATACAATATCCATTGAAAATTCTAAATCTTCAGTAAGCAAATGATATTTCCATCCATTATTCTTTTTTATTATTTCATGGCTTATTAAAAATCCAGTACCTGATATAGTACAACTTGTATTTAAAATCATTCTTGAATTATTAAGATATTTAGATTCACGTAAGAACCACAATGCATATCCTGCTGAAATCCAATTTGAATTAAAATTCTTTGAATTTCTATAACTAGTTATTGCTTTATACCCATTATTAAACACCTTATTCATTTCTAAAATATAATTATTATCTAAAATATTATCTGCATCAAAAATAAAATAGCCTTTATACTCTTTTTCTTTATAATCTCTCATTATTATTTTAAAAATATAATCTAAAGCATATCCTTTACCAACTAACTTTTTATTATTTCTTTCATAAACAATAGCACCTGCTTCTCTAGCAATTTGTGCAGTATCATCTGAACAATTATCAGCTACCACAAATATATCTATCAATTGGCTTGGATAATTTTGATTTTTAATACTTTGTAACAATTGACCTATTACAACTCTTTCATTTCTAGCACTTATTATAACTGCATATCTATTTTTAACATCTGTTTTAAAATTTTTACTTTTCTTTAAAACACCTATAATGGCATAAAAAATTTGATATGAGTATAGTGTTAAAAATAAAAATAACATTATTTTATTGAAAATTATTATAAAATTATACATAACTCCTCCTATATTTCGACACAAGTCATATTATCTCATTTTATATATTTTTTTGTCAAATAAATTGTAATGTATATTTATTTTCTATAATAATGCAAAAACACTTGAATAATTTTACAAATAGATAAAATAAAAAACATTTATGATAAACTATTGCTATAACTAAGTTTACACACAACAATGACAGCAAGTAGCTATACATAAATGTTTCAAGATACAATTATATCAGATAAATTATCATTATACAAATTTTTTAAACAATTAAATTTTGATTTATATCTAGTTAAGTTACAGTTAAAACACTTAGAAAGTATTATGAATGCAATGATATCAAAAGAGAGTTTAATAGTAAAATTTCCCACACAATGAAGCTTGTCCAAGCAAGGCATCAAACATAAATAAAATCATTCTTTTGTGATATAATACTTTCGCTAAAAACCAAAATACATCACATAAGGAATGACTAGAATATGATTATACCATTAAATATTAAAAGCGAAAATACCTATCATAAAATTTTTACATTAATGATATTAACCATTAAGTAGCTCTTCTTTATTATTTATTTTCTATAAAATTATTTATCATTTTTCTTGCAATGGACATCTTCTTTGGTAGATTAGGTAAATTATCTTTCTTAAACCATGCTGCATCCAGTATCTCTTTGCCATCTACCTTTATTTCTCCACTTTCATATTCAGCAAAGAACCCTATCATTAATGAATTAGGAAAAGCCCATGTTTGATTTCCATAATATTTAATATTCTTTATCTTAATTCCTACTTCTTCCAAAACTTCTCTTTTCACAGTACTTTCTAAATCTTCGCCAGCATCTACAAAACCAGCAATTATACTGTACATATTATCTTCAAAATTTTTATTATGTGCTAAAAGTATTTCATCACCTCTAGTAATAGCTACTATTATAGCTGGACATATAACTGGATATGTTACTGTCCCACATTTTGTGCAAACTTTAGCTCTTTCATCCTCTTTATTTATATTTGGCGAACCACATCTACTGCAGTATTTATGGCTATTATCCCAGTTTAATAAATGATTAGCCCTTCCTGCTATTAAGAAAATTTCTTCATCTACAATTTGTCCTAATTGATATAACGATATAATTTGAAAGTTCATTGGCAGTCTTTTTATGTCTTCACATTCAACTATGTAACATTTGCCTATATTAAATTCACCAAAGCAATACTCTTTATTAATAGTTAAACCTAATTCTTCTATTTCCCTTCTCCTAGGAATATTTATTTCATTAGCATTAAACTTAACTATTAATTGTCCTTCATAAAAAACAAAGCATACATCTTCTTGCAACACTTCCTCATGCTCATTTAATATAGACTTAAAGTTCAAATACTCAAAACTCAAAATTACCTCCCCCTTTTTTTAAATTAAACGCTTCGATAATTAAGTGAATAATCAAAGCTATATGCACTGTTTAATTTATTTTAGTACTTGTAATAATTTAAGTAGAGCACTACTAAAAGTAAACACCCTACTTAAGCTATTATGATAATTAGCACTCTGTTCTAATAACTTCAACCTTATATCCATCTGGATCTGTTACAAAATAGTATTTTGGTGGTTCTCCTGGAAGACCTTTTAATGGGGTAACTTCATAACCAAGACTCAAATGCTTTTCTCTTAGTTCTTCAATATTTGGTGCTCCTATAGCTATGTGACTAAATCCATCACCTATATCATATGGCTTTTCTGGATCATAATTATAAGTTAATTCTAACTCATATCCATCTTCCTTATCTGATAAATAAACTAATGTAAATTTATGCTCTGGAAAATCCTTTCTACGTGTTTCAACTAACTCTAATACTTCTTTATAAAACTCTAAAGATTTTTCTAAATTAGCAACTCTTATACATGTGTGTAACATTTTTGCACCCATAACATTTCCTCCTAAAACTTAATAATACAAAATTATTTTAACATTATATATTTTAATAATCTATACTTCTACTGTAACTTTATTCCATGTATTAATTCTATCAATGAAAGCAATTGTATTTCTTTTAGCATCCCCATTTATTTTCACTAAATACTTCTTTATATTCCTTGTAAAAATCTCTGCATTTACTTTTGCCAAAAATTCCCCTTTAAATATGTTCATAATATTACTTATTTCCCCATCTACAACTTCTGATTTTAACTTATACTGACTATCTTCTAAAATATTATTGCATCTTTCAATAAATTTATTTATATTTTCTTCTGTATTAACAAGCTGAAACTTGTCTAAAATTGCATCATCAATAGTATTTTTATTATTAAATAATACTCTAGCATATCTTCTCATAAATTCGCTACTAGCTATAAAAAACTCAATTTTGCTATCAATATAGCTTATATAAATATAATCATCAGTAATTCTAGATATTTTAAATCCTAAACTATTAAATATCTTATTATACTCATCTTCAAATTTCTTAATAAAGCTCCTACAATATATTACAGAAGCTATTTTTTCATTTATAATTCCCTTATTTTGATTAATTCCCTTAATTATTCCTGATAAATTTTTTTCAGTGAGCCATTTTAATATTTCTTCATCACATGTAAACTTCTTTTCTTTCATAATTCCCTCTCCTCTTTTAACCATTAATCTATAATTGACATCTTAAAATTATCTATATTGTATTGGTAATTATATCCTATTTTAATATAAATATCTTTTTATGTAAATATTAACAAGTAGCATTTTTTCTATATTTCTCAAAAAAAGATGCTTTAATATTATACTAAAGCATCTATTATATTTCTCATCTATTTACTCTTTTACTTTTAAAATTATAAATAATCTTTCCTAAAGCATATATCCTTTCTTCATCTATATTTTTTATTTCATCCAAAAATAACTCCTTTAACTTAAAAAAGCCATCCTTATAACACTCATTAATTTTATTTCCCTCTAAACTGCATCCAATAGAAAATATCATAACAGCTATCAATATGGCTACCATTTCTTCTTTCCTATTATCAACCCCTCCTATAGCTATTGCTAATAGTGCAGTGAAAATATAGCCTAATCCTATTTTTTTATTTAAATCCATACTATTATTTTCTATATAAAACTCACTATATCCATCAGTTATATAGTATTCTTCTGCCTCTACAATTAGAAAAGTCTTATTTTTTATGGCAAAATCTCTATACTCGTCCTTTATATTTTTTTTCTTGCATCTATTTTTTTTCTGTGACCTTATCAAGGCCTGTACTTCTTCTACCGTTCCTTTTACAAGATCTATTGTGTATCTATTCAAAAAGCTTAAAGCTGTATTTTTTCTATATAATGAAATATTTACTTCAGTTAAATCCAATAATACTGGTACTTTTCGTTTCTTAGCTATCCTTAATGCTCTCTCCATTGCTAATATCTTTCCATTATCCAGCGTTTCTAATCCAATTACTAATGAATTACTTGCTGCAGTTATTTCATGAATTTCTTCTATTCCATAAGCCATTATACTTCTTCCATTAAAAATCCTCACTGCTTCTGCAAATTCATTAGCTTTAGTCATATCTGAAATATAATGTACTTTCGGGTTAGTTTTTCTTTCTTTTTCTAAAATACCAGCAATCGACTCTTTGCTAAGTTTCATTTTTTATTATCCTCACTTTATTATCTAGAGTGCAACATGCCTATAATATAGTATTCATATTTAATCAATAGTGTTAAAGGATTATACCTTTATTTAAGGATTATAAAAGTGGACAAATTAATTTGCCCACTTCTATTTTAAACTTTATATCTAATATTTATTTAAAAGCTAATTTCTTTTTATTATTTTCTTATTCTTCATCACCAAAAACTTTTTTCTTTAAAATCAATCCTGCTTTAGTAATTGCAACTCCCCCTAAAGCAGTTTCTCTCAGTGAAGATGGAAGACTTTTACCTACTTGATACATAGCTGTTACTGCATCATCAAAAGGAATATGAGAGCTAACACCTGCCATAACTAACTCTGCTGTTGATAATGCACTTACAGCACCTGCTGCATTTCTTTTAGCACATGGTATCTCCACTAAACCAGCTACAGGATCACATACTAATCCTAATATATTTTTTAATACTATAGCTCCTGCATCTAAGCACATCTTTGCAGTTCCACCCATCATCTCAACTACAGCAGCTGCTGCCATAGCTGATGCTGAACCACATTCTGCCTGACATCCTCCTTCTGCTCCAGAAAGAGTTGCATTTCTTCCTATAATCATTCCTACTGCTGAAGAAGTAAATAAAGCATTTATTAATTCATCATCACTTTTATTAAGTCTTTCTCCTGCTGATAAAACTACTGCTGGCAATATTCCACAAGATCCTGCTGTAGGACAAGCCACTATCCTTCCCATAGAAGCATTTACCTCTGATGACGATAACGCCATGGCCATGGCTTTTACAATTACATCACCTGTTAAAGTCTCTTTACTTTCTAGGTATTTCTGCATTTTATAACCATCTCCACCAATAAGTCCACTAACTGAATAAACTTCTTTAGCCCTACCTTCATTAGCTCCATCTTTCATAGCCTGCAATACATCTCTCATTCTTGCATAAGCTTCTTCTCTCGTTATTTCTCTATTTTCCATTTCTATTCTAATAGCATATTCACTTAAAGAAATATTTTCTGATTCACATATTCTTAATAATTCTTCACCATTTTTAGCTTCTAGCATATTACTCACCATCCTTAATTGGATTAATCATAATAACTTTTTTTATGTATCCAAAGCTTTTAATTTGTTCTACAGCTTCCTCAGTCATTTCTCCATCTAATTCAAAAACCATAGTTGCTTCTTTTCCTTTTTGGCTTCTAATTACCTTCATAAAAGCTATATTTATATCTAACTCAAATAACAGTGCTGTAACTTGTGATACAACTCCTGGAACATCCATATGTGAAATCACTAGTGTTGGATATGCTCCTGTAAACTCAACATTACTTCCATTTACTTCTGTAACATTAATACTTCCACCACCAATGGATGAACCAACCATTTCATATTCTTCACCTTCTCGACCTTCAATTAATACTTTAACTGTATTAGGATGAACATCACCAAGATCAGCTTCCTGAAAAATTATTTTAATTCCTTCTTTTTCTGCAATATCTAATGCATTCCTTAACCTTAAGTCACTAGGTTCCATACCTAATATACCAGCTACAAGAGCTCTATCCGTGCCATGTCCCTTATATGTTTTAGCAAAAGATCCATGTAATAAAAAGATAACTTTTTTTATATCACCTCCAGCAACTGCCCTTGCTATCTTCCCTAATCTAGCTGCACCTGCCGTATGAGATGATGATGGTCCAATCATTATTGGTCCTAAAATATCAAATACACCTACGCTTTTCATAAACTACCCCCAGTCTTTTTAATTGATAATGGATAATTGATAATTATGGATGAAACTGTTTAAGTATGGATGAAACTGTTTAAGAAAATTTCACAAATATATTCTTCAGAAAGTCCAAGACTTTCATCAGCAATTATCAATTACTAATTATCCATTACCAATTTATAAATATTAATTAATATTTATAAAAGATGCTCCCTCCAATAAATTCTCTTAAAATTGAATTCTCTGGTACCAGTGCTTTATCTATCTCATCAAAAAATCCTAAAAATGCTTTTAGCCTTTTTACTTCATCATAAACACTACTATCTGCACTTACTTTATCTAATTCTTCTAGGGCCTTTCTCTTTAATACACATAATTCATATACTAAAGTAGAATTAAACATAACATCTGCTTCTTCTTGATAAACAAAAATATTTTTTTCCTCACCTTTCTTTATACTTGGCCACATAAGCAATGTTTCTTCTGCATTTTTACCTCTAGATAAACTATCCCTAACAATTCTTCTCACACGTCTTACATCAGCTGTGGAAATTCTGTTATGATTGTCCAAATTTAACTGTGTTAATGCTGAAATATAAATTTTAAAGATATTATTTTCATCTAAGGAAGATGTCAAAATTGGATTAAGTCCATGAATTCCTTCAATTATCAGGATGCCATTTTTAGGCATTTTCACCTTGTTACCTAATTTTTCCCTATATCCTGTTAAGAAATTAAATATAGGTATTTCTACCTCCTTACCCTCAAATAATTCCTTCATTTGATTTTTAAAAAATTTTACATCTATAGATTTTACTGACTCAAAATCATATTCTCCATCTTCATCTCTTGGAGTTTCTTCCCTATTAACAAAATAATTATCAAGAGATATTGGTATTGGACTTAATCCATTTACCTTCAACTGAATAGCTAATCTATGGGCAAAGGTCGTTTTCCCTGATGAACTTGGTCCAGATACAAAAACAGCTTTTATCTCTTTTTTATCACTTATCATATCTGATATTTGAGCAATTTTCTTTTCATGAAGAGCTTCGCTTATCATAATCAAATCAATTAGCTCTCCATTTGATATTTTTTCATTTAATGAGCCAACTTCCCCTATTCCTAAAATATTTAACCACTTTTCAGTTTCTCTAAATATATTGGTGAGCTTTCTTTGTTCTACAAATTTATTTACTATCATTAAATTTTCATCTATTGGATATCCTAAAATAAATCCGCCATTATAAAACTTAACATCAAAATTTTTAATGACACCTGTTGATTCCCACATTGGTCCATAAAAATAATCATATCTTCCATCTAATTCATATAAAGTTACTACTTGAAAGCTTGTTTGCTGCAATAGCTTTACTTTATCCTCCATACCGTAGTTTTGAAAAATTTTTATTGCATCTTCTCTTTTTACCTTAATTCGCTTTATAGGATAATTTTTATCAATTAGTTTTTGTATTTCCTTCTTAATATCATTTACTTCTTCAGCAGTTAAAGGATCTTTCTTATGAATTTCTCCAAATACCCATTTTCCTATACTATGTTCCATAGTTACTGTTGCATCTTTATATAAATCTAAAACTGCTTTTATAAATATAAATTGTAGTGTTCTAGAATTATTTCGTATATTGTCCATAATTCTTCCTCCTAAACTGTTCACCTCTTATTTTTATTATATACATAAAAAGATTTTTTTCTATCATTTTATATTATTTTGTCTTAAAATCTTTCTGCTTATAAAAGATATACTTTGCATAAAAGAGTAATATTTACAAATACTTATTTTGAGGTGGTTTTAGCATATGTTTATAGTATTAATAAGAACCATTATTCTCTACTCACTGGTAATATTGGTGATGAGATTGATGGGAAAACGTCAAATAGGAGAGTTACAACCTTACGAATTTGTAATAACAATAATGATTTCAGATTTAGCAGCACTTCCAATGCAAGATACGCGTCTTCCTTTAATTTTAGGTATAATACCTATAATTACATTGCTATTTATAAAAACAATTCTGACTCAACTTCAACTTAAAAGCCAATTGGCGAGAAAAATATTAGAAGGCGAGCCAGTAATTTTAGTTCATAAAGGCAAGATAAATATGAAGGCTCTTTCAAAACAACAAATCAATCTAGATGAGCTTATGGAAGAACTTAGACTAGCTGGTTACTTTGATTTAAATGAAATTGAGTATGCAATTTTGGAAAATAACGGACAATTGTCATTTTTGACTAGCTCAAGCTCTGCTTCAAGTTCTAGTTCTCCAAGTCCTATAGTTAAATGTTCAAGCAATACTCAACCTACTAGTAATAGTGCTAGTGAAGGAAATGGTTTCTCTTCAGATACTCAAAAGCATAAGTCATCTTGTAAAAATAATAAAAGTTCCAGTAGCTCTCCACCAAGATTACCTATTATATACATTCTTGATGGCCATATTAATAATAATTCATTAACTAGCAGTAGAAAAAATAAAGCTTGGATACAACATGAATTAGATAAACATAAAGCAGGAAAAATTGAAGAAATAATTCTAGCTATGACTGATACCGAAGGAAAATTCTTTTTTCAAAGATATGATGAATATATTGAGGAGGACAAATGAAAAATTCATTAATTTCAATTTTTATTTTTTTGATTTTAATATCTTTTTTATTTTATTCAGATATGAAATTTAAAAATTTATGTACAGATACAATCAACGATTGCGAATTTTTAGAATATGGATTATCCAGTGAAAATAAAGAAGAAAGCTTTGAAGCTGCTATGATTATCTTTAGCCGTCTTGATGAACAAAATATTATTCCTTCAATTTATATTAATCATCTTGATTATGACGTGTTATTAAACGAAGCTTTAAAGCTTACAGTCTATATTGAAAAAGATGATATGTCTGAGGCTTCTACTTCACTACATCTATTGAAATTTGCAGCACAACATATAAAAGACCTTCAAGTACCTGATTTAAAAAACATATTTTAATTTTTGTTAATTTTATTATTCACTATCAATAAATATTTCTGGTACAGTTATCATTTATTAATAGCATAAAGTAGTATATTTTTTAAGATTATTAAATATATTACTTCATGCTGTTTTTTATTTTACCTCTACACATTTTATACATCTTTATTAACTATTTATGCAATTAAAATCTAAAAACAAAGTTTCTATGCATTTTTAAAAATAATTATTGCATATTTATTCACATAGGAATATAATCATATATAAATATTTAGTAATTTTTAAAAAAATTTCTAAAATTTCGGATGATTTATAAAAGGGGGCTATATCTATGAAAAAATACAATAAAGTTGTACTAGCTTATTCTGGAGGATTAGATACATCTATAATTATCTCTTGGCTAAAAGAAAATTATGGCTGTGAAGTTATTGCTGTTGTGGGAAATGTGGGGCAAAAAGATGAACTTGAAGGCTTAAAAGAAAAAGCTTTATCTTCTGGGGCATCTAAAATTTATATTGAAGATTTAACTAAAGAATTTGTGGAAGACTATATATTCCCAACTATTCAAGCTGGTGCTATTTATGAAGGGAAATATCTTCTAGGAACTTCTTTTGCGAGACCTATCATTGGTAAAAAATTAGTAGAAATTGCTCTTAATGAAGGTGCTGATGCTATTTGCCATGGCTGTACTGGTAAAGGTAATGACCAAGTACGTTTTGAACTTGCTGTGAAACATTTTGCTCCTGATATGGACATCATTGCTCCATGGAGAATTTGGGATATAAAATCTAGAGAAGAAGAAATTAAATACGCCGAAGACCATAATATTCCGCTAAAAATTACTTATGAAACAAACTATAGTAAAGATAAAAACCTTTGGCACTTAAGCCATGAAGGCCTTGATCTTGAATATCCTGAAAATGAGCCAAAATATCATAAGATTCTTGAGCTTTCTAACACTTTAGAAAATGCACCTGATGAAGCTACTTATATAAGCTTAACTTTTGAAAAAGGTATTGCTGTTGCTTTAAATGGTGAAAAACTTTCTGGTGTTAAATTACTAGAAAAGCTAAATGACATTGGTGGAAAGAATGCTATTGGAATAATTGATATGGTGGAAAACAGACTTGTAGGAATGAAATCTCGTGGTGTATATGAAACTCCTGGTGGAACTATTCTTTACAAAGCTCATAAAGATCTAGAAGAATTATGTTTAGATAAAGAAACTGCCCACTATAAAGAAATCATTGCCTTAAAATTTGCTGACTTAGTATATAATGGCCAATGGTTCTCTCCTCTTAGAGAAGCCTTATCTGCCTTTGTCAATAAAACACAGGAAACTGTCACTGGTGAAATTAAATTAAAATTATATAAAGGTAATATCGTAAATGCTGGTATGACTTCTCCTTATTCCTTATATAGCGAAGAATATGCTACTTTTGGTGAAGATGGTGTCTATAATCAAAAAGATGCTGAAGGATTTATAAATCTTTTTGGTCTTCCTACAATAGTAAATTCAAAAATGCATTCAGCAATTAAGAAACAGGATCAATAACCATGAAGCTTTGGGGAGGAAGATTTAAATCTGGCGTTAATGAATTAGTAAATACCTTTAATGCCTCAATATCTATTGATTCTCGTATGTATAAGGAAGATATTATAGGAAGCCTTGCTCACGTAAAAATGCTTGGCAGACAAGGAATAATATCATCAAAGGACAGTGAAAAAATAGTGAATGGATTAAATGAAATATTAAAAAGAATAGAAAACGGAGTTATTGATATAGATAACGCTTCAGAAGATATCCATAGTTTTATTGAAAGTACTCTAACATATTATATTGGTGATGAAGGAAAAAAACTTCATACTGGCAGAAGCCGTAATGATCAGGTGGCTTTAGACACTAAATTATATGTAAAAAAATATTTAATAGTGGTAGCCAACCAGGTATTAAATTTACAAACTGTAATTTTAAACAAAGCAAAAGAAAATATAAATACCATAATGCCTGGCTATACTCATATGCAAAAAGCACAGCCAATTACTTTTGCTCATCACATAATGGCTTATGCTGAAATGCTTAAAAGAGACTACGGCAGACTTCTAAACTGCTATGATAGAATGAATGAAATGCCTTTAGGTAGCGGTGCATTGGCCACTTCTACTTATCCTATAGATAGAAATTTTGTCAGTAATGAACTTGGCTTTAATAATCCTACAATAAATAGTATTGATTCTGTTTCAGATAGAGATTACGCCATTGAAGCATTATCTGCCCTTTCACTTATAATGATGCATCTTTCACGTTTTTCAGAAGAAGTGATCCTTTGGTGTACAGATGAATTTAACTTTGTTGAGCTAGATGATGCTTATAGTACTGGTAGTAGCATAATGCCTCAAAAGAAAAATCCTGATGTAGCAGAATTAGTTCGTGGTAAGACAGGCCGTGTTTATGGTGACTTAATGACGCTTTTAACTGTGATGAAAGGAATTCCTTTAGCTTATAACAAAGATATGCAGGAAGATAAAGAATCTTTATTTGATGGACTTGATACTGTACTACTATCAATCCAAACCTTTACTGGAATGCTTGATACCATGAAAATAAAAAAGGATGTAATGAATAAAGCTGCTTCTGGTGGATTTACCAATGCCACTGATGTTGCTGATTACCTAGTAAAAAAAGGTGAAGCCTTTAGAAATGCTCATGAAATAGTTGGTAAAATCGTCTTATATTGCATAGACGAAAATAAGACTATTTACGATTTAACTTTAGATGAATTTAAATCATTTTCTCCTTTCTTTGAAGAAGATGTATATAAAGCCATAGATCTAATAACTTGTGTAGAAGGAAGAAGTGTTATGGGAGGCCCTAGCTCCTCATCAGTACAAAATCAAATTTCCCTTTTAGAAAACTTCATAGGTGAAAAATTGGAGGTGCTAAAATGTCTAAAGTAGGAATTATTGGTGCTACAGGCTATGTGGGCATAGAGCTTTTAAGGCTACTTTTAACCCATCCTTTGGTTACTGTTGAAGCTATTTCGTCTTCATCTTTTAAAGGTGAAGAAATAGCTTCCATCTATAAAATTCTTATTAATAAAATCAATTTAATTTGCGAAAATCCTGAGAATGTTATTGAGAAATGTGATGTAATATTCACTGCTCTTCCTCATGGACTTAGCGAAAAATTTGCTCTAAAAGCCTTAGAAAGAAAAAAGAAAATCATCGATTTAGGTGCAGATTTTAGACTTGATTCTGAAAAAGATTATCAACAATGGTATGGTAAAAATTTTATAAATAGTGATTTACATAAGCTTAGCGTTTATGGACTTCCTGAATTAAACCGTAAAAAAATTAAAAATTGTAGTATTATTGCTAACCCTGGCTGTTATCCAACAAGCATTGCTTTAGCATTAATGCCTTTACTAAAAAATTCATTAATTAAAACAAATAATGTAATTATTGATTCCAAATCTGGTGCTACTGGTGCTGGGCGTGGACTTTCTCTTAAAAGTCACTACCCTGAATTAAATGAAAACTTTGTCCCTTACAACATAGGCTGTCATAGGCATACTCCTGAAATTGAACAAACACTCTCATCTATTGCTGGCGAATCTATAGAAGTAACCTTTACTCCTCATCTTCTACCAATAAATAGAGGTATTCTTTCAACAATTTATTGCGAAACAAAAAATAATCTATCACTTAAATCAATACATCAAATATATGATGAGTTTTATAAAAATGAAAAATTCCTTCAAGTATTACCTTTAAATACCACAGCAGAAATTAAAAATGTAAAATACTCTAATAATTGTCAAATTTCATTACATGAAAACTATCAAAAAAATAAATTGATAATTATCAGCACCATAGATAATATGATTAAAGGTGCCGCTGGACAAGCTATACAAAACTTAAACTTAATTCTAGGACTAAATGAAGATTGCGGGCTAAATATGATAAGCCCTCCATTTTAATTTTTAAGGAGGTTATTGAAATTAAAATTAATATAAATAAAGGTGTTACTGCACCAAAGGGGTTTAAGGCTGCAGGAATTCATTGCGGCATAAAAAAAAGTTCCTTAAAAAAAGATTTAGCTATTATTTATTCTGACGTTACAGCTACTGCATGTGGCGTTTATACAAAAAATAAAGTTAAAGGTGCCCCACTACTTATCACCAAAGAGCATTTAAATAATAAATGTGCACAAGCCATCATAATTAATAGTGGTAATGCCAATACTTGCACAGGTGATGATGGTTTAGAAAAAGCTAAAAAAATGGCTTCTCTTTGTGGAAAAGCCTTAAATATAAAAGCTGATGATGTTTTAGTTGCTTCTACTGGGGTAATAGGAGTTCCCTTAAACATTGATGCTATTAAAGATGGTATCCCTATAGCTATAGCTCAGCTTAATAGTTATGGAGGACACTCTGCTGCTGAAGCAATAATTACTACTGATACAGCTGCGAAGGAAATATCCATTGAATTCCAAATTAACGGTACTCCTGTAGTTATAGGTGCCATGGCCAAAGGTTCTGGTATGATTCATCCTAATATGGCTACCATGCTTTCTTTTATAACTACAGACTTAAATATTGATGCAAAACTTTTAAAAGAAGCCTTAAAATCTTCTGTTGATATATCTTATAACAGAGTAAGTGTTGATGGCGATTCCAGTACTAATGATATGGTTGTGATACTAGCTAATGGCTTAGCTAATAATGATAACATAAATGAAAAAGACCATAACTACTATACTTTTCTTGAAGCATTAAATACCCTTAATATCCATTTAGCTAAGGAAATTGCCAAAGATGGTGAAGGTGCCACCAAATTAATTGAATGTAATGTCTCTGGCTGTAAGAATGAGAAATCGGCAGAAATTCTTGCTAAAAGTGTAATTAACTCTAGCTTAGTTAAGACTGCTATTTTTGGTAGCGATGCCAACTGGGGCCGAGTACTTTGTGCCTTAGGATATGCTAATACTGAGTTTAATCCTAATTTAGTAACTGTTGAATTTGCTTGTGAAACAGATTCAATACTAGTATGTGCAAATGGCTGTTATGTAGAATTTGATGAAGGTAAAGCCAAAGAAATATTATTAAAGGATGATGTGAAGATAAATATTAATTTACATTCTGGCAATGCCTCTGCTACTGCCTGGGGCTGTGATTTAACTTATGACTATGTAAAAATTAACGGCGATTATAGAAGTTAGGAAGTGAATTAGATTGAATCATAGTGAACATGCAAATATATTAATTCAAGCCTTACCATTTATACAAGCCTACTATGGTAAAACCATGGTGATAAAATATGGTGGCAATGCAATGGTTAATGATAAATTAACCAAAACTATTATCAACGATATTGTTTTAATGAAATGTATAGGAATAAATCCCATCATTGTTCATGGTGGTGGTCCTGATATTAGTGGTACTTTAAAGAAAATAAATCATAAAAGTAAGTTTATTAATGGTCTAAGATATACTGATAAAGATACCATGGATGTTGCTCAAATGGTTCTTGCTGGAAAAGTCAACAAAGATCTTGTGAAACTTCTTGGGCATTGTGGTGGTAAAGCATTGGGATTTTCAGGTATAGATGGTGATCTTATTACTTGTAAAAAGATAAATTCCGATGTGGACTTAGGATATGTTGGTGAAATAACTAATGTGAATACGGCCCCTTTAAAGTTAGCCATTGAAGCAGGATACATTCCTGTGGTTGCTTCCATAGGTACTGATAATGACCATAAAGATAGCTATAACATCAATGCTGATACTTGTGCTTCTAAAGTTGCTGCCGCTCTTAAGGCAGAAAAACTTCTTTTACTGACAGATGTTCCAGGAGTACTGATGAATCCGAAGGACTCTTCTTCATTAATTTCCACCTTAAGGCTTCATGAAATACCTAAGCTTACTTTAGACAAAGTAATTCAAGGCGGAATGTTACCTAAGATAAGTTGCTGCGTTGAAGCTGTACGCCTTGGTGTAAAAAAATCAGTTATTATAGATGGTAGAATTCCTCATGCTATACTACTTGAGCTACTATCTGAAAAAGGAATTGGAACAGAAATCTTTTAAATTATCAATTAATTAAGGAGGTTTTTCAATGAATTTATTTGAAAAAGCTAATGAATGTTTAATGCATACTTATGCTCCTCTACCTATAATAATTACTCATGGGGAAGGTTCTTGCCTATTTGATGAAAATAATAAAAAATATATAGATTTTACCAGTGGAATTGGCGTTAGCTCTGTTGGTTATAACAATAAAAAATTAAATGAAGCTATTTTAAATCAGCTTAATTCTTTTGCTCATCTTTCAAACATCTTTTTAAGTACTCCTACTGTTGAATTAGCTAATAAATTAACTACAATCTCTAAAATGAGTAAAGTGTTTTTTTCCAACTCTGGTGCAGAAGCAAATGAAGGTGCCCTTAAACTAGCAAAAAAATATAGCTATATGAAATATGGTGGAAAAAGAAATAAAATTCTTTCTTTAAAAGATTCTTTCCATGGAAGAACCTTAGCTACCCTTACAGCTACTGGACAAGATAAGTTCCATAAATACTTTGATCCATTTCCAGATGGCTATGACTACGTAACACCTAATTCTATAGAAGATTTCAAAGAAAAGCTTACTGATGATGTATGTGCTATTATAATGGAAGCAATTCAAGGAGAAGGCGGAGTTAATTTATTAAATAGTAACTTTGTACAAGAAGTATGTAATGTATGTAAAGAAAAAGATGTTTTAATCATTTTTGATGAAGTTCAATGTGGACTAGGTAGAACAGGTCATATCTTTTGCTTTCAGGAGTTTGGTGTAGAAGCTGATATTATTACACTTGCTAAAGGCTTAGGCGGAGGTCTACCTATTGGTGCTATACTCTGTAATGAAAAATTATCTAATACTTTTACACCTGGCGATCATGGTTCAACTTTTGGTGGTAATCCAGTGGTATGCGCTGGTGCATTGGCTGTCTTAGATCAAATTTGTAATGATGAATTACTATCATCTGTACAAGCCAAGGGGAAATTTATAAGACAAACACTTACAAAATCAAAGCTGCCTTTAGTTAAAAATATACGTGGCTTAGGTCTTATGATTGGCATTGAAGTCTCTTGTCCTCCAGATGAAATACAAAAGAAAGCTCTTGAAAAAGGTATTTTAATACTAACTGCTGGCAAAAATGTAGTGAGACTTCTGCCACCACTTACTATAAGTGAAATCGAAATAAAAAAAGGCTTAGCCATTTTATTAAAATGCCTAAGTTAATTGATTTAAGGGGGTTTTTATGAAAAAGGATTTATTACGTATGGATAATTTATCTAAAGAAGAAATCTTAGATATTTTAAACCTGGCAGATCAATTAAAATATGAAAATAAACATGGAATTGAACATCATTTGCTTAAAGGGAAATCTTTAGGGATGATTTTTGAAAAAGCTTCTACTCGTACAAGAGTATCTTTTGAAGTTGGTATGTATGAATTAGGAGGTCATCCTCTATTTCTAAGCTCAAAAGATTTACAAATTGGTCGTGGAGAGCCTATTCAAGATACAGCAAGAGTATTATCTAGATATTTAGATGGTATTATGATAAGAACATTTTCACAAAAAGATGTAGAAACTCTTGCAAAAGTAGCTTCAATTCCTATTATAAATGGCTTAACTGATGATGAGCATCCATGCCAAGTATTAGCTGACTTAATGACAATTAGAGAAAAAAAATTAATTCTTGATGGCTTAAAAGTAGCATATATTGGTGATGGTAATAACATGTGTAATTCTCTTTTAGTAGCATGTCTTACTTTAGGAATAAATGTTTTTATTGCTAATCCTTCTGACTATAAGCCACCTGCTTACTATATAAATAAAGGCCATGAATTAGCAAATAAAAATGGTGTTTCTTTCTTTATGACAACTTCTCCAGAAGAGGCTGTCAAAGATGTTGATGTCATTGTAACTGATGTCTGGGCTAGCATGGGACAAGAAGAGTGTGATAAAAGAAGGATAGATTTTGATGGCTATCAAGTAAATAAAAAGCTTTTGACATTAGCTAAAGAAGATACCATAGTACTTCACTGCCTTCCTGCTCATAGAGGTGAAGAAATCACTAATGAAATACTGGAAGCTCATGCTGATACTATCTTTGAAGAAGCAGAAAATAGGCTACATGCTCAAAAAGCAGTCCTTGTAAAATTACTAAAGTAATTTTACACTATAAAGAAAAAGCTGAAAGCTAAGAATTCCCAGCTTTCAGCTTTTAATTAATTTGTAATTGTTTCTGAATCCATTGTTGATGAGTTAGTATTTGTATCATCAGATACTTGTTTTTCTTCTGAAGTTGTTGTATCCTCATTTACATTTTCATCATTTACTGAATCTTCTGTTATTGTGTCTCCTATTTGTGTATCATCCACTGGTCTAATTTCTTCTTCTAAATTTTGATTTTCATCGTCAGATTGCTCTTTTATTGGTTCTTGATTAAAGTCTAAAGGAGCATTTTCTTTACTTTCTTCTTCATTATTATCATTGCTTCTAAATAAATTTATAAACTTGTCCCACAAATCTACAAACCAGTTTTTAATCTTTTCAAAGAAACCTTCTTCCTTTAGCTTAATTCCTAACTCCTTAAGATTATTGCTTAATTTATTACTTGCTTCTTTTAAAGAACTCTTTAATTCTGAGTAATCTAAACCTAAGTCATTAACATGACTCATTAAGTTTACAATGGAATCTTTTGCATTAATACTAATATTCACATTATATTGATTTGTAATATTTTCAACTATCTTCTTAATTTCTTCTTCTGTTTTTGGCTGCTCTTTAATTACTTCAGTTTTAATATCATTAATTATTGTAGAAGCTTCTTCTGAACCAATTTCATCTCCTACTTCAACAGTCGTTTCAATTTCCTTTTGCGCTGTTTCCTTTTGCTTTAATGAAATTTCAAAGCCACCAACTTCTTCAACACCTGCAAGTATTCCTGATAAAGCTGAAGTTCCTGTAACTTTAAATGGTGAAGAAACCTTAACATCTGCTGCTGTTATTCCTGAAGTAATTAAAGCATTCATCAACATACTTTCAGTTACTTCTGTTAAATTAGTAGCTTTTACATTAATTCCACTATTATCATCTAATAATTTTACATATGCACTTGAATAACATCCACCAGCATAATTAGCTGGATCATTTGGATCTAAACCTAATTGTTTTATGATTACTTCATCTGTTACATATATAGTATTTGTGCCATCTGGCGCATTAAAATACTTTCTTAGAGCTGCTTCTTGTGCATCAGTTAAGTCAGAACCTAGAGCTAATATGTCACCTGGATTATAGTCTGATTTTGCAAATACTGGTGAAGCCATTCCAAGCCCCATAAGTACTGCAATACTTAATGCCATATTCTTAAGTTTATTTCTTACCATAAAAAACACTCCTATTAAAAATTTATTAATATGCTACTATAAATTTTTAAATTTATCCACTATTAAATAATAGTTTTAAGATTTTTTTAATAAAAATACAAAAAATTAATTTGAATTTATCTAGTAATTTTTTGTTTCTTCTTTTATCCTTTTTACTTCTTCAACAGATATTCCTGTACCTTTAGCTATAGTTTCTACATCAATACCAAGAAGTAAAAAGCTCTTTATATTTTTAATTTTTTCATTCTTCTTACCTTCTTCTATTCCTTCAGCCCTTCCTTCAGCTCTTCCTTCAGCTCTTCCTTCAGCTCTTCCTTCAGCCCTTCCTTCAGCTCTTCCCTCTTCTGTAGCTTTTATAATAGCACTAGTTTTATTTAGCAATGATTCTTTTCTTTTTTCATAAATACTTCTCTCTCTAGAGTTTGCACTTAATCTAATTAGTTCTTCTTTTGCTTCTCTTATTTCTTTTTTTGACATCTCCAAATTAGCAATAACTTCACCTTCTGGATTATTTATAAACTCTATCCAAGCTGTTAGCATATCTGTTATTTCTTGTGAATTTTTAACTTTTTTAAGCTTTGGTATTTCAATAAAATGAATTTCCATTACATCTGTTAACTGTTCATTTGTTTTAATTTCTTTTAATCTATATGCATTATGATACCTATTATTTTTCAAATACTTAAAATCTAATATATTTATACAAACTGTTTTAGCTAATTTTTCATAGTTATCACCTTGAATAATTTGTTCTTCATATAATTTACTCCAATAGTAAAGACTTCGTTTTATCATATTATATTCATTCTTTACCTGTATTTCTACATTAATATATTCTCCACTATTTGTTATAGCTTTTATGTCTAACCTACTATACTTATCTTCTATATGTTCTTTTTCTATATCTGAATTTTTAATTTGTACTGATTTTATAGGATCAATAGGCTCCATAACTGCATTTAAAAAAGATATTAGTATTTCAGGATGTTTTTCATTTCCAAATATTTTCTTAAATACAAAGTCTATTTTAGGACTTAATAAAACTCTAGGCATATACTAACACTCCATTACATAATTTATTTAATTTATTATATCATTTTTTATTTTAATTCTTAATATTATTTTTCTATATAATTTATAACATGTTTTATTATCATATTAATACTTCCATCACCATTTCTTTGAATTTCAAATTTGCTATTATCATGATAAGTTTCTTCATCAATATATAAATCAATATCTTTATCAATTTTTAATCTTACACGCTTTAACTTCTTTTCAACCCAAGCCTTATCAACAGATACTTCTTCTTCAATTCCTTGGCCCTTGATAAAAGTAGAAAAATCTTGTTTTGCATTTGGCTCATTATGGAATAATTGAGTAGCTAAATCTTCTATATTAATAGAATCATCTTCTTTTAATCTACTTTTCACAGCTGTTCTTATTTTTTCAGCTTTTACTGCATCTTCTGTTATATTGCTTCTTGTCCATGCTTCTGTAGCTTTTAAAAATGTCTTTGTCATATCTCTATTATTAGCTACCACTGAACATCCTAAGAAATGATTCATGAAATAATTAGCACCATATTCTTCATCATCTTTAGATTTTCTTTGTTTATCTATAACGTATAAATCGAACTTATTCTCTTCTCTTATTGGCTTTATAAATGCAGCTTTTTGAATTCTTTGACCACTACCTGGCAGTCCTGCCATTTGTGGAACTATTCCTATTCCTATTTTATCTTCAACAAAATCTACTTGATGAGTATAGTTTTTAACATAATCCATTTTAAGTATACCTATCATTGGTCCTTGATCTGTTATTAAAGAAACAACAATTAAATCACATGATGGAATATTAGTATTACCATTCATTATGGCAAATAACTGTCTTGCTAGCTCCTTAGAAAGATTCACTATATCATGATCTACACCATTTAAATAATCTTGTACAATTTCTTTAACTATATTTCTTTCTTCATTAAAAACAGCTGTTTTTAATTCTTCATCTTTAAAACATTTTTCAATATGTCTATATAAAAACTTATATATGTCTTCTGTAAGCTCTAAAGTAAATTCATTTAGAACTGGATCAATACCATTACTATCTAAAATATGTATTACTGCTTCTTGAATATTTATATCATTAACGTATTCCATAAATAAACACTCCTTATTTAAATACTTCTACTATTATATAATTATATTTTTTGATTGTATACTTCTACTATTTCCCTTAATGGACACATCCTTTCTTAACTAAATATTATTTTACTTAGTTCATCTTAATGTGTCCACTACTTTATACTAACACCGACTATAGTATTTTTAAACTATAGTTTTTTGTTATAATAGAGGTTATACTTATAATAAAAAAACTATTGTATAAGGAGTATATTATGACTGAAAAATTACTTATTATAGATGGTAGCAGTTTGCTAAGCACTAGCTTTTATGCCACTGCTACTGCTTACTTAATGGCCAAGACTGATGAAGATAAAGAAAAGGCCTTAGAAAGGCTTATGAAAACTTCTGATGGAAGATATACTAACGGTGTATTTCCTTTCATGAGAACGCTTTTATCTTTAATTAAGAAAAACCAACCTACTCACTTAGCTGTAGTATGGGATGTTTCAAGACAAACTTTCAGACAAGAAATTGCTGGTGGTACATATAAAGGTACAAGAAAAGCAACTCCTCATCCATTAAAAGAACAGTTTATTAGTACACAAAACCTTCTTCAAGGAATAATACCTCAATTCTTAAGTGGAAGAGATGATGAAGAAGTTTATGAAGCTGATGACTTTGCTGGCTCACTGGCAAAAAGATTTCAAACTGAAATTCCTGTCTTTCTTCACACAAAAGACGAAGATTATCTTCAATTAGTCGACAGCAACACTAGAGTATGGCTAGGTAGCAGCAAAGCTGATAAGATGTTTGAAGATTTAAATTTAAACAGACAAGAATTTAACGTACCTGATGGCTTCTTTGAATTTACTCTTTCAACTTTAAAAGATATAAAAGGATTAGAGCCATATCAAATAGTTGAATATAAAGCTCTTTGTGGAGATACTTCTGATAATATCCCTGGTGTAAAAGGCGTTGGTGAGAAAGCTGTTATTCCACTACTACAAGAATATGGAACTATTGAAGCTATCTATGAAACAATTGAAAATTTAAGTGCTAAAGAAGAAAAAGAACTTAAGAAATTCTTCAAAGAAAGCTTAGGTATTGGTCGTTCTCCAATTTCTTATATGCTAGCTGATGGTGTAATTGCCTTAGGAAATGGTGATAAAATTAATTATAATGCTATTTTTGATGAAGTTACTGAAGAAGATACTACTTTACAACCTTTATTTGAAGAAAAGCTAGGAAAATTAAAATTCCCTATAAGACTTTCTAATGCTGAAGATATAGAAAAGCTAAAAAATGAAGAAGTATTTGGTGTACAATTATGTGCTAAAGAATCTGCTTTCATGAGTAAAGAGTTAGCTACTATAAAAACTGATATTGAATCAATAGCCCAAGTTAATCTTGATGATATTAAGCTAAATATAGATTATACTGAGCTTAAAAATAGATTATTAGATTTAGAAATTAAAACACTTATATAGTATAGGAGAAATTTATGAAAGAATTAGAAACAAGAATTGTTGATATTGATGTAGAAGATATAAGATCAAAATTATTAGCTCTAGGTGGTGTAAAAGTAAAGTCAGAAGATCAAGTAAATGAGATTTATGATTTTTCTGATGGAAGATTACTGCAAGCTAAAGGATATGCAAGAATAAGAACTATAACTGATAGACTTACTAATAAAGAAACAATCTTTATGACAACAAAAAAAATGATAAGCCAAGATACATTTAAAGTTATGGAGGAAAATGAAACCATAGTTATGGACGCTGAAATGTCTAGAAGAATCTTCTTATCCCTAGGTTTAGAACTTAAAGAATCTATCAAAAAATATAGAGAAAGTTATAAATTAGAAAATTCTCTTGTAGAAATAGATATTAATGATAAGAACTTTTGTCCTTTCCCCTATATTGAAATAGAAACTGATTCTATTGAAAACTTAGAAAAAGTAGTTACTGCTCTTGGATATACACTGGCTGATACTACTTCACAAACAATTTATGATATTCTAGCAGAAAGAGGAATCACCAGTTCAACACCAGGCAGATAAAATAAATTTTTTCATATTTATATGATTCTTTGAATATTCTATAGTGTAAGCAAATATCCTCCTAAAAATATAAAAAACTATGGAAAGACCATAGTTTTTTTATTTTATAATTTTTCTCTTCTTTTAGATGACTTAATAAATAATTTCTCCAACGCTTCCTTATCTTCATCTTCTATACATTTAAGTATCTTATTGAATTCTACCTCAAAAGCTTTCATAGATTTTAATAAATTATTCTTATTGCCTAAAAATAATTGACTCCATAATCCTTCATTAATATTGGCAATTCTCGTTAAGTCTCTATAGCTATCACCAATAAAACTTCCTGTATCTCTTCCTTCTTCATCGCTATTAATAAGAGCAACAGCCAATGCATGAGGAAGCTGACTGGTAAAACCTATCATTTCATCATGGTATTTAGGCGTTATCACCTTAATATGACTAAATCCTAAATCATAAACAACCTTTTCTATTATCTCAATGTTAGATTCTTTATTCTTTTCAGTTATGGTAATTAAATAATTAGCTCCTTTAAAAACCTCATCACTAGCATATTCTATACCCTTTTTTTCTCTTCCAGCCATGGGATGACCAAAGACAAAATCAATATTTTCTGGCAATATACTTAATACTTCATCAATAAACAATTCCTTAATCCCAGTAACATCATTTATTATAGCTCCATCTTTAAAATTATGCTTATTATCTTCTATAAATCTTTTGATTAAATTAGGATATATGCCTAAAATAATAATATCTGCTTCCTTAATTACTTCTTTTCCTTCAACATATCCTTCTTTAATTATGCCTATTTCTTTAGCTTTTTTTAATGTTTCAATATTAGTATCTATACCATAAACCTCTTCATACCCAGCATTTTTCAATGCCATGGCATAGCTACCACCAATAACCCCTAACCCTACTATTACTATTTTCATAAACTCTCTCTTCATAAAAAAACAAGTTTTTTCCCTTCCATTTCTGCTATTACTTTTACCTTCTTCATAAGTTCATCAAAAGCAGCTGGCTTAATTGATTGTTGTCCGTCACTTAATGCACATTGTGGATTATTATGAACTTCTATCATAAGTCCATCTGCTCCAACAGCTATGGCAGCCTTAGCAAGAGGCTCAACTAAATACCAGTATCCAGCAGCATGACTTGGGTCAACTATTATTGGTAAATGTGATAATCTTTTCACTACAGGAATTGCACTTAAATCTAAAGTATTTCTTGTGTAATTTTCATAAGTTCTTATTCCTCTTTCACAAAGAATTACATTCTCATTTCCACCAGCCATGATATACTCAGCAGACATTAACCATTCTTCAATAGTTGCAGCAATTCCTCTCTTAAGAAGTATTGGCTTATTAGTCTTACCTAATTGCTTTAATAAATCGAAGTTTTGCATATTTCTTGCTCCAACTTGAATCACATCAACTCTATCAACAAATTCATCAATATAATCTGTAGACATTATTTCTGTTACTATATTTAACCCTGTTTCTTTTTTAGCAATTTCTAAAAGTTTTAACCCTTCAAGTTCAAGGCCTTGGAAACTATAAGGTGATGTTCTTGGCTTAAAAGCCCCTCCTCTTAAGAAATTAGCCCCTGAGTTCTTAACTGCTCTAGCTATCTCTAAAATTTGTTCTTCACTTTCCACTGAACAAGGACCTGCCATTACGCCAAGATTTCCTCCACCAATTAAAGTGCCATTTACATTTATTATACTGTCATCAGGCTTAAATAATCTATTAGCCTTTTTAAATGGATCTTGTACTTTTAATACTTTTTCTACGCCTTCAAAAGTTAAAATCTTATCTGAATCTATTTTAGAAGAATCTCCTACTAATCCTAAAATACAATATGTACCTCCCTTAGATACATTGACTTCTACGCCATATTTCTCTAAATTACTTTTTACAAAATTAATAGTATCTTCTCTTACTGTAGGCCTCATTACTACGATCATATACTTACCTCCAACTACATCTATTTTATAATTTCAGCTAAATTTTTCGTATCATACTAAAATTCTTCTACCATTATTGTATATATTTTAGCATAAAAAATATGCTAATTATATATTTTCACATTAGTAAATCCCTATTTTTCCATAATATAATGTATTTTTTAGCATAGGAATTTTTTTAAGTTATATTTTTATCCAAGACTATTTTTTCTACAAAACTCTTCAACATACTTTTTAAACATCTTCATTGTTGGACTTTGATATTTATTTTTTAAAGTAGCCATATAAATATACCTTTTATGCTGTGGATTAGATATTGGCAATATCTTCACATTAAAGTATTTTAGTGCTGTAATTTTAGGAACTATTGATATACCATATTTAACTTCCACCAATCCAGCAATGGCATTATTTTCTTCCACTTCACAAATAATATTAGGCTTATTATCAACAGCTTTAAATAATCCATCGATTATCTGCCTTATTCCACTTTTATTACCAAAAGCAATAAATGGATATTCACTTATCTCTGCTAAATCTACCGAACTCTTACTGGCCAAAACATGGTCTTTATCTACTATCACTACTAACTCCTCTTCCATTATAGGTGCAAACTCTATTTCTTCTTCATCTTTAGCTATAGATGAAAATACTATATCATATTTTTCACTTTTTAAATCCTTTAATAAACAGGATGTAGTTCCTTGTCCAAAAGTAAATTTAACTTTTGAATTCCCTTCTTCATTTATAAAGCCATTTACCAACTTAGGTACAAATTCAGGTCCTAAAGTAAATATATATCCCAATTCTACGCTACCAGTTCCTATACCTATTAGCTCTTTAATTCTTTTTTCGCCTTCTTCTAATTCTCCTAATGCTCTCTCTACATATTCATAATATATTTTTCCATATTTAGTAAGTTTAATATTCCTTCCATCTTTTTCAAAAAGATATGTGCCAAGTTCTTTTTCTAAAGTTGACATTGCATGACTTAAACTGGGTTGAGTTATTGCTAGCTCTTCTGCAGCTTTAGTATAATGCTCCATTTTGGCTAATACTCTAAAATATCTTAAATAATTTAAATTCATCTTTTTCTCCACCTATAAAATACAAATAAATATTTATTATATCTGAAATTATAGCACTTTTTAATCCATTATATATATTAATAAAAATAAGCCAATGCAAAATATTAATTTTACATTAGCTTATAACTATATCTTATAATCTTCCTATTCTCTTTAGTGTATCTGTTATATTTCTACCTTCATCAACACCTTCAATAATTCTTCTAGCTCTTACACTATCACCAATATTAACAACTTCTACTCCATTAGAAGCAAATTTTTCTTCTAATTCATTCATTAATGGTGAATAAGCTCTCATTCCTAAACATACAAATCCAAAATCAAATTCTAATTCCTCATCTACACCATCTTTATTAATAATAAAACTATTTGGCTTAACTTCTAATAATGAAGTGTCAACTCTTACGTCAACTTCTTTTTTCTTTAACATAGATAAGAAATCTATCTTACTTATAAAATCTAATCCATTTCCTACTGCTGGCATTCTTTCAACAATTGTTACACGAGCACCTTTATTAGCAAAATATTCAACAACATCAAGCCCAACAGCTCCTCCACCAATTACACCAATCTTCTTACCTTCTAATTTCATTGCTTCGAATTCTTTAATATTTTTTATAAATCCAAAGATAGACATTACTTTTTCATTTTCTTTATCAACTACGTTGTGTAATCCAGTAATTGGAGGTAATAGAGGGTTTGAACCTGTAGCATTTACCACTACATCTGGTTTTAAATTTTCTATTGCTTCTATCGTTGCAGTAGTATTAGTAAATATATATAAATTCTTTAATTTTTTAGCTCTGTTTATTAAATAATCTGGGAAATCATTTATTCTATCTTTAGCTGGAAGTTTTGCTATTTCTCTTGCTAATCCTCCTAAGTATGGCTTAGCTTCAAATAAGAATGTAGTACATCCTACTTCTGCAGCAGTACAAGCTGCTTCAAGTCCAGCTGTTCCTCCACCTATAACTACCACATTAGTAGCCTTGTTTACTTTTAATTCTTTATGAGTATCTCCAAATATTACACTTGGATTAACTGTACATCTTACAGGTCTATTTAATCCAATTCTATGTCCTGAACAAGCAATATTACAAGATATACATTTTCTTAATTCATCTTCTCTTCCACTTTTAACCTTATTAACCCATTGTGGTTCTGCTATAAGTCCACGTCCTATAGCCACCATATCTGCATGTCCTTCTTCAATTATTCTTTCAGCAATCTTAGGATTTCTTATATTTCCTGATGTTATAACTACTTTTTCTGGATACTTTTCTTTTACAGCCTTAGCCATGTATGAACGCCATCCATCTTCTAAATAGTTAGCATCTATTTGATATTGAAGTGAATCATTTAAAGCTGCTGATACATTTAAAATATCTGCATCTTCTTGTAAATATTCTAGCATTTCTAAAGAATCTTCTAATGTATTTCCACCTTCAACTAACTCTTCCGCACTAAATCTAAAACTTATTGGAAACATTGGTCCTACAGCTTCTCTTACAGCTTTTAAAACTAATCTTGCAAATCTAGTTCTATTTTCAACACTTCCACCAAATTCATCAGTTCTTTTATTATACACAGGTGATAAGAATTGACATAGTAAATATGAATGTCCACCATGAATTTCAACAGCATCAAAACCTGCAATTTGAGCTCTCTTAGCAGCTTCTGCATATTTATGTACTATTGCATGTATTTCTTCTATTTCTAAAGGTCTTGGCACTGCCCCTCCAGTTTTTGATGGTATATTAGAAGATGATACTGGAGTATTTCCCTCTATTCTACCTGGAACTGCTGAAGCACCTGAATGATTAATTTGAATAGCTACAGACGCACCCTGTCTATGTAACCTTTCTGTTAATTTAAATAAATTTGGAATATATCTATCATGATCTAATCTTATTTGAGTTGTACCGTTTGATCCTAAAGGAAAGTCTACACAAGCATTTTCAACTATAATAAGACCTGTTCCACCTTCTGCTCTTTTTTCATAATATGTTATATGCTCATCAGTAAAATCTCCCATAGCTCCACCATAATTTGTTCCCATAGGAGGCATTGCTACTCTATTTCTTACTGTCATATGTTTAATTGTTATAGGACTTAAAAGGTTTTTGTAATTATTCATATATATCTCCTAACTATAAATTTATTTATCATTATCTTTGCTTATAAATATTGCTAAATCATTAATTTCTTCATTGAAATAATTGTTATTTTAATCACGTTAATTATTTAACGTTATATTTATTATATTGTACCTTTCATCACTATTCCAATTGATATTAAGCACATTATTTATAGATATATTCTATAGATTACTTATTAACACCTAATTTTTGTCTATAAATTGCCAATTTCATTTTATTCTTATAATAGCAATAAAAATAGGAGTAGCTAAAACTTACTACTCCCCTTTTTCAAATTAAAATATATTTTTTATATATTTTAATAAATATTTTCTATATGATATGACTATCATTATTCTTCTTACATTTTTTTAATCATTTAGAATTTAATGCATTTATTATTAATTTATATGTTAAAAATTTAATTTTTCTTTTTTCAATCTTCTCTTTTTATAAATATTTTTAATATTTATAAAAACTATTTCTCAATATATAAATCCACTAATTCACCACCAACTATATTTCTAATACTATTATAAATTTCTTCACTGGCATTTAGCATTTTATTTCTTAGCTCATCAGAAACTTTTATTATCTCTGTTCCACTCTCTTTAATAACATCTATTTTTTCAGATACTCTTACATCAGAAGCTTCTCTTGCATATTTAATAGCTACTTCCGATGCAGCATCTATTATTTCCCTTTGTTCTTTAGTTAATTCTTTATAAAACTCTTCACTAACTATTAATGATATTAAATGTGCTAAATGATTGGTTTCAACAATATATTTCTGTTGCTCATACAATTTATTAGATACAATTACTTCATAAGGATTTTCTTGTGCATCTATAGTATTTTGTTGAAGTCCTATATAAACTTCACTGAAAGTCATTGGTGTAGCACTTGCTCTTATAGCCTTCCAAAACTCTATATGATTAGTATTTTCCATTGTTCTAATCTTTTGACCCTTAAAATCACTTATATCTTCTATGAGCTTATTAGTAGACATAACTCTGAAACCTTGATCAGCATATCCCATAAGTTCATACCCTGAATTTCTATAAGCCTTCTTCATAATTGATAAAAACTCCTTATTATCAACTACGCTTCTAACTTCACTGATATCTGAAAATGCACAAGGTAAATCAAATATTGCTGCTTCTTTAATAAAAGAAACCTGTGGTGCTGTATTTTGAACTACAAAGGGGATATCTCCATCCTTGCAACTTTCTAAAAGTTCTCTATCTCCACCTAATATACTATTAGAATATACTTCTATACGCATTTTTCCTTCACTAAGCCTATCTACTTCTTCTGCAAATTTTTCTGCTAATATCTGCGTTACAGTGTCTTCTGGGCTTGCTGTAGCAATTGGCCATGCATATGTTTGTACCTGTTCATCTTTTGATGCTGTACTGCATCCTGTTAAACATACAGTTAGTATCATTCCAAGTAAAAAACATAATATTTTTCTTTTGCTTCTTTTCCTCATGACATACCTCCATTTTTATAACAGCATTAAACTTATTGATGGTATAAATGTAAATAATAATAATGCAATTAAGAAACAAATAATCATAGGAATAGATTTTTTAGCTATATCCATAACTGGCACATCAGTTAAGGAGCTTGCCACAAAAAGATTAATTCCTATTGGTGGTGTAATAAAACCTATAGCTAAATTTACAATCATAATTACTCCAAATTGAATTGGATTTACACCTATAGCAGTAACTATTGGTAATAATATAGGTGTTAATATAAGAATTGCTGGAGTGGTGTCCATAACCATTCCAACTGCTAATAACACTAAATTTATCACTAATAATATAATTATTTTATTACTAAAATTAGTTAATATCCATTCACTTACAATTTGTGGCACCTGCATTAATGTTAAAACTCTTGAAAAAGCAACTGATGTTGCTAAAATAAATAATATTGGCGCAAAAGTCCTTATGGTTTCAACACAAACATCAAATATCTCTTTAATCTCAATACTTTTATATATAAAAACACTAAGAATTAATGCATAAAATACAGATATAACAGCTGCTTCTGTTGGTGAAGCCACTCCTGAATAAATACATCCTAAAATAATTATAGGTGATAATAAAGCAAAAAAGCTTTCCTTTAATAACTTAAACAAACCATTTTTTCTTAATTCACCTGTTACCTTATTAATTTTTTCTCTATCTTCTCCATACTTCTTACAATATACAATTGAATATATCATTAATAAAGCTGCAATAATTACTCCTGGAATTATTCCTGCCATAAATAAATCACTTACAGATTCTCCTGTTGTTGTCCCATACATTATAAATGGTATACTAGGTGGAATAATAACCCCTAACCCTCCTGCCACTGCAACAATTGCTGTAGCAAATTTTTTATCATACCCAAGTTCACACAAAAACGGAATAGTCATACTTCCAACAGCTGCTACTGTTGCAGGTGCTGAGCCTGATATGGCACCATAAAATAAACAGGTTACAATTACTGCACATGGAATACCTGCCGTAAATTTTCCTAAAAAATAAGAAAAAACATTAAAAAGCCTTTTTGATATTCCTCCTCTAGCCATCAATATTCCAGAGAATATAAACATTGGCACTGCTAAAAGAGGAAAGCTATCCAAACCTCCAAACATAGATCTAACTATATACTTAGCACTTACTGTAAATGAAGAATCTAGTATACCTGGTAATATTGATACAATTCCTAAAGATATTGATATTGGTATTGCTATCATCAAACATATAAAGAATATTAAAAATATAACCCCTGTCATCATATACTAAACCTCCCTAATAAATTTTAATTCTTCTATCCATCTTTGTATAATCCTTATAGAGACTAGTATAAAACTAAATAATGGTGCAGCCTGTATATAATACATTGGAATACCACAAGCAGGACTTGTTTGTCCACTAACTACGGCTGATTTTAAATAAAGATAAGCATATGGAATTAAAAATAAGAAAAATATTATTTCTATTGTATGATTTACTAACTTAATCATTGCTTTTCCTCTCTTAGGAAAGATAGATGTAAATTGTTCTATTTTTATAGATATACATTTTTTTGTGCAATAACTTACACTAATGAACCCTGACCATATAAATAAATATCTAGTTATTTCTTCCGACCAAGCTAATGAATTACCTAATAAATATCTAGTAAATACCTGTATACCCATTATTAAAGTCATGGCTAATAAAAGAATAACTAGAATAAACTCTTCAAAGTTATCATCTAACCATTTAATTATCTTCATAACTGTTATTCTCCTTTACTTTTCTTTTGTAATATTACCATATTATTTCATTCATTGACAAAAGAGTTGTTAAAAAAAACTTCCTAAAAAAGTCAGTTTAATAACAACCCTTCTAAACATTATTATTTAATATCTAGTTTTTCTTTCATATATTCTATTGGCATGTCTTCTCCTGTCCACATCTTAAATGCTGCAGCTCCTTGGAATAACATCATACCAAGACCATTCATAGTTTTACATCCAACTTCTTTAGCCATTCTTAACAATTCAGTTTCTCTTGGATAGTAAACAACATCTGAAACAATAAGATCTGGTCTTAAGAATGATTTATCTGGAATATAAGTTTGTCCTTCTAACGGCTTCATTCCCATCCCTGTAGCATTAGTGAAAAGATAGCTGCTTGCTATTTCTTCTTTTAACTTATCTAAATCTGCTAAATCAAATAATTGTGCTTTACAATTAGTTTTTTCATTGATTTTTCTTACAGTTTCTTCTGCGTTTGCCCAAAATTCATCTTTTCTATTAAATATAGAAATTTCTGCAACTCCATCTAAAGCTGCTTGTATTTCTATTGCAGTAGCAGCTCCCCCTGCTCCTACTATTGTCATTTTCTTACCAATAACATCTACACCATTATCTTTTAAAGACATCATATATCCTGTACCATCTGTTATATGACCAGTTAATACACCATCTTTATTTACTATTGTATTAACAGCACCACACATTTCAGCTGCTGGAGATAATTTATCTAAATATTTGTGTACAACTGTCTTATTTGGCATAGAAACATTAGATCCAACTAATTTTAAAGATCTTATTCCTTGAACAGCCCCTTCTAAAGAATCATTATCTACTTCAAATGCTAAGTATGCATAATCTAATCCTAATTTAGCAAATGCTGCATTATGCATTGCTGGTGAACTTGAATGACGTATTGGATAAGCCATAAGCCCTATTAATTCAGTATGTCCTGTAATTCTCTTTTCCATTACTTTAATCTCCTTAATATAAAAGCATTAAATAAATTTAATTAGTCATTATTTCCTCTAAATATATCATCAAAAGCTCTTAGTCCTAAAGTATAAACTGATGAACCAAGACCAACTATTATTCCTGAAGCTATTGGTGATATAACTGAGTGATGTCTGAATTCTTCTCTAGCATGTACATTTGACATGTGTAATTCAATAACTGGGCACTCTAACATTCTAAGTGCATCTCCTATAGCATGGCTGTAATGAGTCCATGCACCAGCATTTAACATAACTCCATCATATCCTTCTAAATATGCTTCATGAATTTTATCAACAAATTCACCTTCATTATTAGTTTGGAAGTTTGTAACTTCTATATCTAATTCCTTTGCTAAATCATCAACTTTTTTATTAATTCCATCTAAAGTTATTGTTCCATATTGCTTTGGATCTCTTTTACCAAACATATTATGATTAACACCATGTAATAACATTACTTTTTTCATTATAATTCATCCTCTCTTTGTCTATATATACTTTGTGTTTTATCTAAAAATTCAACTTCCTTAAGATTATCATAAGGAAGTGAAATTTCAATCTTTTTTATTTATTCATTAACATATTATATCTTATATTAACTACTATTGATGCTATTATACTAACTACAGCTAATACTGCTGATACTAATAATGTGTATTGAACACCAAATTTGCTAGTTACTGTTCCTGCTATAGCAGTTATACTGAATGCACATAATGCACCTGCTATCATAATCATACTTACAGCTTTAGCTTTTGAAGCTGGGAAAAGGTCAGACATTACAGAAACTAAAAATTGTAACACTCCACCAGCACATGTTGCACCAATTAGGAAACCTCCTATTTGTGCTACTATTGGACTTGGTACAAAATACATCCATAATAATGTTGCTAATGATAATGCTGGATATACTACTATCATTCTAACTGGTTTAATCCATTTAACTAAAACAACATTTAGGCATACTGCAAATATTGAACCTAATGCATAGTTTGATCCAATCTTACCTGCTGCTGCTTCTGTCATATTTAAGAATGTCATTCCATAATCTTTATTTATATTTAAAAATACTTGGAAAGTTGCTGTAGCTGTATATCCCATTATAATTAAAGCTACTCCTTCAATCCAAAAATTAGATTTAACTTGTACAACATCTGCTGCTGTTTCTACTTTAGCTTCTCCTACAGTTGCAAAAGGAAGCTTAGTTAATAATAATGATATAATTGCTAATAATACTATACAAATTACAAATGTCCATCCAAACCATAATCCATTAGATGCCCAGAAAGTAACCATTACTGGCAAAATATATTGTGCTATTGCTATACATAACTTTGATAAAATACTTGCAAGCCCTGATGATTGCACCAATATTTCCATAACTGCAGGAAGTACTCCTGAATCTAAGAATCCATTAGCTACACCAGCTAATATTGCTACAAAGAAAGCTACTGTTGTATTTGGTGCCAATAATATTCCCCCAAAGAATCCTATATACACTAAACACCCTATAATAACAGTAAGTCTTCTACCAAACTTATCTGAAATTGCTCCTGAAAAAGGATACGTAATTAATCTTCCTATACCTAATGCAGATATTACATAAAGTACTCCTGCTGCATCAGTATTCCATAAAACTTGAAATGATTTAGTATTTTGTGATAATATTGCTGCACCAAAACCATGTACAAAGAAACTTAAATATAGTACAAAAGCTGTTGGATACAAACTTTTCATTGATTTATTTTGCTCTTTCATTTTTATTCCCCTTCTCAATTGAATGTATATTTTTTAACAATTCACTTTAGAATTCTTCTGTCATCTTATGTATTTATTATATTATTAATTCAAAATTTTGAACACTAATTATATTACATTGTTAAAAAATTATCTTGCTATTTGTTAATGATTTAACTACGATTTTAAGGGGTTTTTATGATTTTAAGCTATATTATCTTGCTTTTTTCCATAATTTTATTGTAATATATAGAAGTTTAATTATATAATTGTCTTGAAAATTAATAATTTAGGAGAGTATTTTTTATGTTTTCTTATGACTTTACACCAAAAGATAACAATATATTTGAAGACAATAAACAACCAAAACTTTTAAGACTTTGTCATAATTTTAATAATCCTGGTTGGGTATATAATTATCACTTACATAAAAATGCTACTGAAATAGTGTATATTGCCGATGGAAAAGCTGAGTATACCGTAGATATGAATACATTCACATTGGAAAAAGGTCAAATTCTTATTATGGAAAAAGGCGTTCTTCATTCCATAACTTCTGATAAAGATTATCCTGCTGATGCTTGGACATGTATTATAGGTAATTACAAAATTACTTATAATACTGAAGATGTTATGCTTTTACCTAATAAAACATTTCATATAATGAATGCTGGAATTCATGAGGATTTTATAAAAAATACATTTAAGGAAATATATAATCTTTGCTTAAATAATAATTCTATTTCTCATGGTGTTTGTGATATTTTAGCCACTTCATTAACTTCAACTCTTTATCATTTAATTCCTCATGAAGAAGAATCATCTGAAAATAATCACTCTTCATTTATAAGAGATGTACTTGTATATATAAGTGAGCATTATACTGAAAAAATAACCTTAAAGAAACTTTCTGAGGTTTTTCATATAAGCACTGGTCATATAAGCCATTCTTTTACTAAAGAATATGGTGTTTCTCCAATAAACTATGCCATTGATTTAAGAATTTGCGATGCCAAGCTTATGCTTATAAATAGCACTGAATCTTTAGTATCTATTGCAAGAAAAGTTGGATATGATAATCCAACGCACTTCACCAATATTTTTACTAACAGAGTAAACTGTTCCCCTACTGAATATAGAGAATTTCATAATAAAAAGAATAATTATAATTTTGTTGATGATTCTAGTACTAGTTGTATTAATATAAATATTGATAATTCCTTAAAAGAAGTTCATGAATTAAAGAAAGATTTTGAAAAAATCAAGGAAGAAAATGAAATTTTGCAAAAAGCAATGTCCATATTAGCAAGAAAAAATTAATGGAAGCTCACAAATTAGCTTCCATTTCATTTTTTTATTTTATTCATTATTAATTATAGTAATTATAGTATTAACCAATTCATCTAATGTTTTATCATTTTCAACTCTATAATGACATTGATTTTTATATAAATCATATCTTTCATCATGTAATCTATAAAGAATATTTGGGCCATTTACCAAAAGTGGTCTATTTTTTATCTCAACATCACCTACAATATTATCTACAGGTCTATCTAAAAATATTATTATAGAATTATCATGAAATGCTTTCATATTTTCTTGCTTTTTAACAGCACCACCACCAGAAGCTATTACTGTTTTTCTTTTATTACTTAAAGCTTTGCAAGCCTTTGTTTCACAACTTCTAAAATATTCTTCACTTACAGCAAAAAGTTCAGGTACTGTCTTACCTGTGGACTCAATTATAAAATCATCCATATCTATAAAATCATAATTAATCTTCTGTGCAAGCATCTTTCCTACAGTGGTCTTTCCACAGCCTGTTAATCCTATTAAGACTATATTCTTTTCTTTATTATTCATTTACTTACCCCACTAAAAATCTTTCTTCAATTCATTATAAATAATATTTATGATTTCTTTATCTATTTCAATTTGGTGAAAGATTTCTTCTGCTTTTACAGCCTGCCCTACTAACATATATAATCCACCAATTGAAATCTTTCCTAAACTTCTTGCTCTTCTTAATATTTCTGTTTCTGTAGGATTATATACTATATCAACTACCGCTTGAAATTTTTCTATAATTTCATCTCCCACAGCAGATACACCTACTTTTGGATACATACCTACCGGCGTAGAATTTACCAATAAATATCCATTAAGCTTTGCCAACTCATCATAATTAATAAGCTTAACTCTTTTATCCTTGCTATTCTCTGAACTATATTGTGGATATCTACTTACTATATATACTTCTTCAGCCCCATCATCTAAAAGTACCTCCCTAATAGCTTTACTAGCACCACCACTACCTAAAATAACCGTTCTTTTGCCTTTTACATCTATATTTGCTATTTTTAAAGTACTATGAAAGCCAAAATAATCAGTATTATAACCCCAAAGCTTTCCATCTTTATTAACTACAGTATTTACTGCCCCAATATTCTTTGCTTCATCAGAAATATAATCTAAGAAAGGCATAACTTCTTCCTTATATGGAATGGTTACATTAAATCCTCTTATATCTAAAGTTTTCACTCCATCAATGAATTTCTGCATATTTCCTCTTGGCAGTTCAAACTTTTTATAAGCTCCTTCCACATTAATTAGTTCCATTATTCTTTTATTTATTATAGGAGAATACGTATGTGGGAGCTTTTCTCCTAACACGCCTAAAAATTCCATTACAATGCCCCCTTTTTTAATTTTTTATTTTTTCTATTCTTTGCT
Source organism: Clostridium sp. CAG:265 (assembly GCF_000436575.1). Classification (NCBI taxonomy): domain Bacteria; kingdom Bacillati; phylum Bacillota; class Clostridia; order Eubacteriales; family Clostridiaceae; genus Clostridium; species Clostridium sp. CAG:265. The sequence continues at coordinate 70,366 of NZ_FR886641.1, read as the reverse complement.
TTTATAATTTCCTAATAATTTAAAGTATCTGCTTTTTTCTTGAATTAATGATATTGCATTTTTCACTTCTGCATTATTAAGATTTCCTTCAAAGTCTATATATAATACATATTTCCATGGCAAGTTGCTTATTGGTCTTGATTCTATCTTTTTAAGATTTATATTATTTTCTGAAAAATGCCTTAAAAGTTTATATAATGTTCCAGCTTCATCCTCTAGTGAGAATACTATACTTACCCTATTAGAAAATTTATCATATTCTAAATTTTTGCCAATAACAATAAACTTAGTGGTATTTTCTGATTCATCATTGATATTACCTTTAACAACTTCAAGTCCATATCTCTTAGCTGCTCTTTCACTGGCAATAGCTACTTTTGATTTTTCCCCTGTTTCCCAGACATACTTTACACTTAAAGCTGTGTTATGATATGGTATTTGAATCCATTCTTTATGCTCCTTTAAAAACTCACTACTTTGAGCAAACCCTTGCGGATGAGAATATACTTCCTTTATATCTGATATCTTTGTACCCTTTAATCCAATTAAATTTTGTCTTACTTTTACACATTGTTCTCCTACAATATAAAAGCCATAATCCTTCATTAAATCATATACCACTGTAATGGCACCTGTTGATGAGTTTTCCACTGGTAATACACCATAATCTATCTCACCATTTTTTAAAGCATCAAATACATCTTCAAATTCATCATAAAATACCATACCTTTTTCTTCACCAAAATAGCTTATTTTTGCTTCTTCACTGAAAGAACCTTCTACACCTTGTACTCCTATCTTTAATTGACCCATTATACTTTGCTGAAGTTCTCTACTGGTCGTCATCATATCATTTAAAAATTTTTCAGCATAGTTACTATAATCTTTATTTTTAAGTCTTTTTAAATTCTTCTCAATAACAGCATTTTCTCTAGCTCCATTAAAAATTGGAAGATTTCTTTCCATCTTGTATTTTGCCACATTTAACACAACATCCATTCTTTTTTCAAAAAGCTCGATAATCTGTTTATCTATATCATCTATTTCATCTCTTAACTTATCTATATCTAACACTGAAATACCCCTTCCTATCAATTAACTACCACCGCTAACATCCATGAAATGATTAACTTAGATTTAATTTTCAATTAAATCTAAAATTCCTATTGCTGTTGCTGCTTCTATTACAGGAAGTGCTCTTTGAACTATACATGGATCATGTCTACCATTTACCTCTAAAACTGTTTCTTCCCCTGTATTGATATTTACAGTATTTTGTGACTTTAATATGGACGATGTAGGCTTTATTGCAACCTTAAATATAACTGGCATGCCATTAGTTATTCCGCCTAATATACCACCATTATTATTGGTCTTAGTCAAAACCTTTTCTCCTGAAAAATACATAGAATCATTAGCCTGACTTCCTCTCATTTGAGTAAGCTCAAACCCTCTACCAAATTCAATGCCTTTTACTGCTGGTATAGAAAACATTAAGTGTGCTAAAGTAGATTCCACTGAATCAAAAAATGGATTACCTATTCCAGGCTCTATCCCAAGAACTGCACACTCAACAGTACCACCAATTGAATCTAACTCTTCCTTAGCTAGCAGTATCTCTTTTCTCATAGCTTCTTCTTTCAATTCATCCATTAATGGTAACTCTTTTGACATATATGAATTAATAAAACCTTCCGTAATTTTTTCATCTAAAAAGCTTTTATCTTCAATTGTACCAATAGATTTTATATGAGATACTATCTTAATTCCCTTTGCTTCTAATATCTGCTTACATATTGCTCCTGCAAAAACAATAGATGCTGTTATTCTTCCTGAAAAATGACCACCACCTCGATAATCATTAAAACCATTATATCTAATCTTCCCTGTATAATCAGCATGACCAGGCCTCATTATATCTTTAAGCTTTCCATAATCCTTAGACTTAGTATTATTATTTCTTATGATGGCACAAAGAGGAGTTCCTGTAGTCTTTCCCTGAAAAAATCCACTTAATATCTCTGGTTCATCAGCTTCTTTTCTTGGCGTTGATAAATTATTCCTACCAGGAGCTCTTCTTTTCATCTCAGATGATACTTTATCTAAATTTATTTCAAAACCTGGTTCAAGTCCATCTATATTAATTCCTATGGCATTACCATGAGATTCTCCAAAAATAGATATCTTGATTTTATTTCCCCACATTCCACTCACTTGCTATACCTCCTAATCTTCTGTAATCATCAAAAAATGATGGATATGATTTACTTATACATTCATAATCCTTTAATATAATAGGCTCCTCACATCTTGTAGCTGCAATTGCTAAAGTCATTGCTATTCTGTGATCTTTCCAACTCCACACCTCTACTCCACCTTTTAAAGTTTCTACACCTTCAATAATAAGCCCATCTTCTTTTTCTTCTATTTTAGCACCTAGCTTAGTAAGTTCCGATGCTACAGCCTTTAATCTATCACATTCCTTAATTCTAAGCCTACCAGCCTTTATAATCTTAGTAGTCCCTTGTGCTAAAGCCGCTACCACCGATAATACAGGAATAATATCTGGGCACTGAGAACCATCTATTACAGTGGCTTTTAAACCTATATTTTTTACTGGAACAATTCTATTTTTACTTTTATTCCATTGTATTGACATTCCCATCCTTGCTAAAATATCAAGAGCTTCCTTATCACCTTGTGCTGAGTTTGCCAACACATCATCTATTTCCACTTTATTACCTATGGAATTTGCCGCTAAGAAAAATGTAGCTTGAGAATAATCACCTTCTACCCTATAATTTCTTGCTTTATATTGCTGATTACCTTTAATAATAAATTCTTTATAATCATTATTTATTATTTCTATACCAAAATCCCTTAATGCAGATAATGTTAAATCTATATAACCTTTTGATTCCATTTCTGTTGTTATTATTATTTTTGAATCCCTATTAATTAAAGGTAAGGTAAATAATAATCCAGTTATAAATTGAGAACTGATATTTCCAGCTAAATAATATTCTCCTCCTTTTAAGGTACCTTCTAATTGCAGATTTAAAATACCTTCCTCAAAAGAATACTCTATATTATCCTGCTCAAATATTTCGTAAAATGTATTTAATGGTCTTTTTCCTAAATTACCTCGGCCTATAAACTTCTTTTTTCCTGGAATCAATAAAGAAATTGGTACTAAAAATCTTAAAGTTGAACCTGATTCATTGCAATCAATAATCTTTAACTCTTTATTATCTTCATTATGATTTATTCCCTGAATCTCTATATAATTTTTATTCTGATAAATCTTAGCTCCCAATGCTTTCATTGCTTCCATAGTGGCAATAATATCATCTGAAAAATCAATATTTTCTATTTTAGAGACTCCCTCAGAAAGACTTGCACAAATGATTGCCCTATGAGCCATACTTTTTGAAGGAGGTACTTTTACATTCCCCATAAGCCTCATATTTCCTACTTTTAAATCAGCCACAAAAATTCCTCCATTATTTAAATTATCAATTTTCAAAATAGCCTTTGTTACTTTTTACTATTTCTGCATTTCCTATTTCTTTAAGTAAAATTAAATTAAGGTCATTGCCTAAGTTCTTCTTATCTAGTTCAATGCTGTGAATAACCTCTCCCATATTGATATCCATTTCATAAGGAAGCTTATTCTTTTTAAGTATTTCTTTAATCTTCTCTGCCGAACCTTTTTTCGTAAAACCCTTTTCTTCGCTTATTTTTGTTATTTCATACATACCAATAGCTACAGCTACTCCATGGGTATATTTTGAATAGTTATAATACTGTTCTATGGCATGACCTAGTGTATGACCAAAGTTTAATAACATTCTTTCACCCTTATCTTTTTCATCTCTTTCTACTGTAAGCTTTTTAATGTTGCAACAAGTATAAATTATCTCTTCAATATTATCCATAAGCTTTCCTTTACTATCTAAGCTATTTAAAAAATCAAAAAACTTCTTATCTTTAATGCATCCATATTTAATTACTTCAGCCATTCCATCAGTAAAGAATTCATCACTTAGAGTATTTAATACTTCTGGATCAATAAAAACTGCTATTGGATGATAAAAGCTTCCTACAAGATTTTTACCTCTTGCTAAATCAACAGCTACCTTTCCACCAACACTACTATCTACTTGTGCTAAAAGAGAAGTAGGCACTTGAATAAATTTAATTCCTCTCAAGTAAGTTGAGGCTGCAAATCCTCCAATATCACCTATTACTCCACCACCTAGAGTAATAACTATATCACTTCTTGTTAATTTAAAATCTAACATTTCATTGTATATTTTAGGTAATGTACTAAAGGACTTACTATGTTCTCCCGCTTCAAGAGCCATTAATCTTACATCATATCCTTCTGCTTTCAAGCTATTTACTATTTTATTTCCGTAATAATTATTTACATTATCATCTGTTAAGATAAAAATTTTCTTTCCTTTATATAGTTCTTTTATTTTATATTGAATATTATTAATTAATCCCTTTTCAATAATGATAGGATAACTTCTTTTAATTAAATCAATTTTTAATTCCAATAAAAACGCCACCTCAATAAAAATTAAAATGAAGAATTAAAAATGAATTTTTAACTATCCATTCTTAATTATTCATTTATCTATACACATAAATATAATTTTATATTATCATAAATAGTAAAATACATAAAATAATCTAATGTTCTGAGATTACTCCTATATTTCACCACCTATAGGCACCTCTTATAAATACTTTTCAAATTATAGAATAGGTGATACTAGCTTAATTAAAGATTCTTTTATTCTTAATACCCTACTTCTTTTTTCATATGCTTCTTTTGTTACAAATGTTGAGAATTTTTGATCATTTAAAAATATTTTCGATTGTTCCTTAGCCACTACTCCATCATATATAAAAGCATTAACTTCAAAATTCAATCTAAAGCTTCTATTATCCATATTGGCTGTTCCTATACTACTAACAATATCATCTGACACTATTGTTTTGGAATGAATAAAACCATTATTATATCTATATATTTTCACCCCATAATCTATTAAGTTAGCTATATTAGCACTTAATACCCACTCCATAAAGAAATGATCTGGCTTATCAGGAACAATAATTCTCACATCAACACCTGATAATGCCGATATTCTTAGAGCTTCCAAAATCGGTTCATCAGGAACTAAATATGGTGTCTGAATATATACATACTTTCTAGCATTATTTATTATTTTCATATAAGCAATTTTTATATATTCATCCATATGATCTGGTCCAGAAGATACTATCTGCATACCTACACGTCCATACTCCTTAGGCTTAGGAAAATATTTTATTATATTATCAAAATTTTCATTAGAAGCATAATCCCAATCTAAAATAAATCTTTTATTTAACTCATTTACAGCTTGCCCTTTCACTTTTAAATGAGTATCTCGCCAGAATTTAAATTGATGTCCTCTATTAACATATTCATTTCCTACATTAAATCCACCTACATATCCTATTTCACCATCAATAATTACAATTTTTCTATGATTCCTATAGTTGATTCTTGTATTTATTCTTGGAAATGCCCCTGGAAAAAAGATACTAAATTTTATTCCTAAACTCTTAATATATCTTATTTCTTTTTGCTTTAAATTTTTAGAGCCCATTCCATCTACTAAAAGCCTTACTTCAACATCCTCATCCACCTTTGATTTTAACTCATCTATAATAGCTTTTCCTAAGTCATCAAATCTAAAAATATAGTATTCAATATGTATAAAGCTTTTAGCTGACCTAATATCCTTAATTAAATCCTGAAATTTCTTTTCACCACTTATATATGTTTTCACTTCATTACCTGTAGTGTAAATTGATCCACATTGATTATAATTCATTAAGATTAAATCACTGTATTCATCTTGAAGTTCCATCTTTATTCCATGAATCTCCTGCATTTCTTCTAATCCAGCAGCTCTAGTCTTATCAATTATTTTCTTTTCTCTAAATATTTTCTGTCTACTTAAATTCTGTCCTAAAAGTAAATAAACAATAAATCCTACTCCAGGAATAAGCAGCAAAATTAATAACCAAGCCCATGTAGTAGTTGGATCTTTTCTTTCAATAAAAATCAAAGAAAATACAGATATCATATTAACTAACATTAGTAATATAGCTACAGCAATATAAAATTGCACTTTTATTCCCCCTTAGCATTTGGTTTTATATAATATTTTTATTATATACTTTAATTAATTTATATTATACTAATAAGGAATATAAAACCTCAAATTTATTAATATTAAAAAAGGAATTCAAATTAGAATTCCTTTTTCATCATCTTATATCAAATTAATTTGATATAACTCTATATTCATTTATTTTTTTATTTAAAGTATCTGTTTAATAATCCTTGGAATGCTTTTCCGTGTCTAGCTTCGTCTCTAGCCATTTCGTGAACTGTATCATGAATTGCATCTAAGTTAGCAGCTTTAGCTCTCTTAGCTAAATCGAACTTACCTTCAGTTGCTCCATTTTCAGCTTCAATTCTCATTTCTAAGTTTTTCTTAGTTGAATTAGTAACAACTTCTCCTAATAATTCAGCAAACTTAGCAGCATGTTCTGCTTCTTCGTAAGCAGCTTTTTCCCAGTATAATCCTATTTCTGGATATCCTTCTCTATGAGCAACTCTTGCCATAGCTAAGTACATACCAACTTCACAGCATTCTCCTTCAAAGTTTGCTCTTAAATCAGCCATTATGTCTTCTGAAGCTCCTTGTGCAGCTCCTACTTCGTGTTCTGCAGCCCAAGTCATTTCTCCTGTTTGTTCTTTGAACTTATCAGCTCCTACGTGACAAACTGGACATTCTGCTGGTGCAGCTTCTCCTTCATGAATATATCCACATACTATACATACAAATTTCTTCATAATTTTATTCCTCCTAAAATCTTTTATATATTTTTAAATTTATATATCTACTTTGAATAATTACTCTTCTGTTTCTTGTAAGTAACCTTACACTTATTATTATATAATAATTATTATTAATTACAAGCCCTTTTTTAAAAATTTTTTAAATTTTTTCTAATTGAGAATACCTTTCAACTAGCACTACTAAAAGCTTTATAGCCTCTCTATATGATATTAATTATCAATTAGATAAGAATAGTTATATTTTTAATCATTAGTTACTTCTTTCTTCTATTAACTCCTTTAAATAAATTAAAAGCACCAAATAACAATGCTATTTGATTCTTTCTATTAATTATTCTCTTGATATAATTCCATTTTTATAATTGATTTAAACAAGTCTCCATCAATTTCTATATTCAGTTCTCCGCCATGAAGCTCTACTATACTTTTAGCAATAGCAAGCCCAAGACCAGATCCTTCTGTAGTCCTTGCTTCATCTCCACGTTTAAATCTATTTGTTATTTCCCCAGCATCAAAGTTTAGTTCATAAGATGAGATATTCTTCATTACAATAATGGCATTTTTTTCATCCTTAATAATATCAATATATACCCTTGTCCCTCTTAAAGAATATTTGGTTATGTTGGAAATTAAATTTTCAAAGACTCTAAATAATCTTCTTCCATCTCCATTAACATAAACTTTTTCTTCTGGGAAATTAGTTCTAATCTCTAATAAACTCTCAATGAGTTTTTCATCGAACTCACCTAAAGTCTGTCTTAGAAGCTGCACTATATCTATTTTAGCCAAATGAAGCTCCATTTCACCACTTGCAGCTTTAGAAGCTTCAAACAAATCTTCTATTAGCGCTTTTAGCCTTTGAGATTTACTGTCTAGAACAGCAATATAATCTCTTGCACTTTCTGGTTCTATAGGTTCTCGCTTTAATAAATCAATGTAATTTATAATTGAGGTCAACGGAGTCTTTAAATCATGAGAGACATTAGTTATAAGCTCACTTTTCATCTTTTCACTCTTCATTTCATTCTTTAAAGACTTTCTTAAGCCCTCTTTAATATTATTGATATCATGTGCCAAGTTAGATAAGTATCCTTTTCCTCTTTCCTCAATCTTATAGGTTAATTCTCCGCTGGCTGCATCCTTTGCCCCAAGCATTATTTTATCTAAATATACCATGCTTTTTATTAATTTGATAAGCAGAGCAAAACTTATTAAAAAGCCTACTATAAAACATGGCCATAATAACCTTCCATTATTAAATATACCTACCAACAATAATATAACTACTGTAGATATATACATAATTCCAATTATAAAGATATTCTTTATGAACGATCCTCTTTTAATTATATCTTTTGTTGTATAATATATGGTTTTACTAATAGTATTTTCAAAAATTGCTCCCTCAGAATAGCTTACTATTAACGTCTCTACTGTTACATATAATAAAATTAAAATAATAGATAATATAAGTATATTCCTATAAGTAAAGCTAATTAAATATCTTCCTTCACCAAGTATTTTATTATAATAACTATTAAATATTAGCTTATATGCTATGTATGCTAACAATAAGCCTCCCAACTTATATTCAAGTGGATATTTCTTTAATTTATCTATTAATATATCAACTTCATGCATCCTGCTATTTTCTTTCTTTTTTAAATATAATAGTAATGCTAATATAGCTACTGATACCAAACATACTATTATCTTAATACCTATAACATGTCCTATCTCTTCAATAGATTTATAAGCACTATATATAGAATCTCCCTTCTGCAAAACTTTTGGTATCCATACATATAGTTCTATACTATAATTATTTAAATAATAATATTTGGATGATTGATTTTGTATATATGATGATACGTAATTTCCACTGGTATAATATCCTGAAGAATTTCTTTTAATTCTATTTACTATATGAGAATTAGTAGATTTTTTTCCTGATATATATACATTTTCAGTAACACCATCATTAGTGGTAATCTTTCTTATAGAATAGTATTTTGTATCTTTTATCAAATCTTCATCTGCTTTTTTTTTAGTAATCCAGCTATTACTAAGTATATCAAAAGCTGCAAAATCAATATTATTATAAGCACTTAGCTGAACTTTTAGATTTTCATATGCCGTCTTTTTACTTTCTAAAATTTCTTCAAGTAAACTGGCTTCATCATATGCATATTTCTCTTCTATCTTCTTTCTTTCTTCATTTAATATAGCCTGTTGCTCATCATAACTATAATCATGAAAACCTTGCGAACTTTCTCTTATACTTTTGATATTTTGATATTGGCTTTCAATCTTTTTTTCTATTTTTTGTTTATAACTATCAATTTCATATTGGTTTATATTGTTTATATCATTAACATATTCATCATTTTTATAATAAATAGCATAATCTAGCGCCATTCCTATATAATCATCTATTTCCTGTGCTAGATATGAATCAACATAAATCCTCTCTGGCAGTGTTAAATCATAGTTGTTAATCACTTCAACTCCTGACAAAATCGACATTGATAAAAAGATGAATATAAGAATATATAAGAAATAGTTAAAAAATTTCTTATTCATACTTTTCAATTTTGTAACCAATGCCCCACACCACCTTTAAATATTTGGGTTCTTTAGGATTGATTTCTATCTTTTCTCTAATCCTTCGTATATGTACTGCAACTGTATTTTCAGCATTATAGCTTGGTTCTTTCCATACATTTTCATATATTTCATCAATAGAAAATACTCTTCCCTTATTTTTTAATAATAGCTCTAATATACCAAACTCTGTTGCTGTAACCCTTATAGACTCACCTTCAACGAATACTTCTTTACTTTCCAAATTGATTTCTAATCCACTGGACTTTATTACCTTTTCATCTTCTTTAGAAACATTAACGTAATTTCCTAAAGTCATATATCTTCTTAATTGTGATTTTACTCTAGCAATTAATTCTAAAGGATTAAAAGGTTTAGTAATATAATCATCAGCTCCCATATTTAAACCTAATACCTTATCAGTATCTTCTGATTTTGCTGATATTAATATTATTGGAATATTTTTTTCCTCCCTAATCCTCATAGTAGTTCGTAATCCATCCATCTTAGGCATCATAATATCCATCAATATTAAATGTATTTCATTTTCCATCAATGCCTGAATAGCTTGTATACCATCATATGCTTTAATAACACCAATTCCCTCATTTTTTAAATATATTTCAATTGCATCAACTATTTCCTTATCATCATCTACTACTAAAACAGTATTCATATAACTTTTCAACTCCTCTCCATAATATTATAGCCTATAAAATTAAAAATACAAAAATCAAAACTTTTAGAAAAAAAGAGCATGATACTTTTTTATATCATACTCTTTAGCAATTACTAACGTAATTTTATTAACTTAATAACATTGATCTTTTGCCATGTGATTTTTTATACTATATAGTTAAAAGAAGTCCTGCAATTGTGGCACTTAGAAGGTTTGCTAGTGTTCCACCTAAAACAGCTTTCCATCCTAATCTTGCTATGTCAGCTTTTCTATTTGGAGCCATTCCACCTATACCACCTATTAAAATAGCAATAGAAGAAATATTAGCAAATCCACATAAGGCAAATGTTACTATTGCTGTAGTCTTTGCTGATAATTCTGGTAATAAAGGTGCCATATTACTAAATGCAACAAATTCATTTAATATTAATTTTTGACCTATTAATGATCCTGCTGTTACAGCTTCTCCCCACGGAACACCTATTATCGCTGCTACTGGTGAGAATATCCACCCTAATATTCCTTGTAAGCTTAAGTCAGATACACCGAACCAGCCTCCAATCCAACCAATTAAACCGTTAATTAATGCTATAACTGCAACGAATGCTAAAATGATAGCTGCTATGTTAAGAACTAGACCTAACCCATCAATTGCACCCTTTGATGCTGCATCAACAACATTTGCTGAATTATCTTTAATCATTTCAACTTCATTTTGAACCTTATCATGCTCTGTTTCTGGACAAAGAATTTTTGCTATTATAAGACCAGCTGGTGCTGCCATAAATGCTGCTGAAATTAAGTATTCTATTGGAATTCCAAGCATTGAATATCCTACTAATATTGAACCTGAAACTGATGCTAATCCACCAACCATTACTGCAAACAATTCAGACTCTGTAAGCTTTGAAACATAAGGTTTAATTAAAAGTGGCGCCTCTGTTTGACCTAAGAAAATATTTGCTGATGAAGATATTGTTTCTAATTGAGAAGTTCCTAAAAGCCTAGATAAAGCTCCCCCTATAACTCTAATAACAAACTGCATTATTCCTAAGTAGTAAAGTATAGAAACAACTGCGGATATAAATATTATTACACATAATACATTAACAAAAAATATACTTCCATCATTAGCTAGTGAACCAAATACAAAACTAATACCTTCTTGAGCATAATCGATAACTGATTGTACTCCAAGAGCAACCTTGCTTAAAACATACTTACCTACACTCCACTTTAAAACGGCTAATGCAAATCCAAATTGAATTAAAAATCCAATTATTATGGTTCTCCATTTTATACGCTTCTTATTATTTGATAATAAGTATGCCACTGCAAATATAAATAAAATACCTATAATGCTATTTAAAATTGCCATAAAAATCTCCTTTTCTTTCATCAGTTAGTTTATTCTTATCTCTCTAATTTAGTATTTACAAGAATTTTTCACTTATACACGAGCATTATTTTTACAAAATATTAATGTTCATAAACTATTTACGATTATACCCTTATTTAACTCCTTCTACAAAACAATATTTACCATATATTAAAAAATATATAATATAGTATATTCTTTTTTTAAATTTTTCTTAAATTATATACTATATTGGTATGTAATAAACATATTATATCATATATTGAAATTCCTATAAAAAGGCTTTATCACTATTATTGACTAACTTTCTTAATTACTATATAATAAAAAACAAATAATATAGTATAAAGTGTTGAAAAGAAGTAGTACTATAACCTTGTAATCTTAAGAGAACTGTTGGAAGGTGTAAAACAGTGTTTACATTATAGGAACTTGTCTTGGAACTTACTTGTCAAAAGCAAGTACGGGATTCCCGTTAACGATTTCGAGTGAGAAAATCTTTTTTTGATTTTCTAATAAGAGTGGTACCGCGAAATAATAGCTTTCGTCTCTTAAATATAGAGATGGAAGCTTTTTTATTTAATTAAAAGCAGATAATTGAAAAGTTAGAATTATGTATGAAACTCCTGAGGAATTTTTACATCAATTATCCATAATCAATTTTCAATTATCAATTAACCTAGGGAGGATTTTAAAATGAGTAACTATGGAACTGCTATTGATAAAAAATGGCAAAAGAAATGGGAAGAAACTGAACTTTATAAATTTAATCCTAATAAAGAAGGAGAAAAATTATATGTTTTAGAAATGTTCTCTTACCCATCTGGAAGTCAATTACATGCTGGTCACTGGTTCAATTATGGTCCAGTTGATTCATGGGCAAGATTAAAGAAGATGCAAGGATACAATGTATTCCAACCAATGGGATTTGATGCCTTTGGTCTACCAGCTGAAAACTTTGCTATTAAAACAGGAATTCATCCATGGGATTCTACCGAAAAAAATATCAAGACTATGGAAGATCAATTAAAAGCTATGGGAGCTATGTTTAACTGGGAAAATGAAGTTATCACATGCACTCCTGAATACTACAAATGGACTCAATGGATATTCTTAAAGCTTTATGAAAAGGGATTAGCCTACAGAAAGAAAGCCCCTGTAAATTGGTGTCCATCATGTAATACAGTTTTAGCTAATGAACAAGTTCATGAAGGATGTTGTGAAAGATGTTCTACTGAAGTAACTAAAAAAGACTTAACTCAATGGTTCTTTAAAATAACTGAATATGCTGATGAGTTATTAGAAAAATTAGATACTTTAGATTGGCCAGAAAAAACTGTTGCTATGCAAAAACACTGGATAGGAAAATCTACTGGTGCACAAGTTACTTTCAAAGTTAAAAATTCAGCAACTAGCTTTGATGTATTTACAACAAGAGTTGATACATTAAATGGTGTAACTTATGTTGTTTTAGCACCTGAAAATCCATTAGTAGATGAACTAACTACTGCAGAAAACAAAACTGCCGTTGAAGAATACAAAGAAGCTGCTAAAAAGCAATCTGATATAGAAAGACAATCTCTTTCAAGAGAAAAAACTGGTGTATTCACTGGTTCATATGCAATAAACCCTATAAACGGTAAAGAAGTACCTGTATGGGTTGGTGATTACGTACTTGCTACTTATGGTACTGGTGCTGTTATGGCTGTTCCAGCTCACGATGAAAGAGACTTTGCTTTTGCAACTAAATTTAACTTACCAATAGAAAGAGTTATCACTAACAAAAAAGGTGAAGAAGTTGAACTTCCATACTGTGAATACGGAGTACTTGTTAACTCTGGACAATTTGATGGTTTAACTACTGAAGAAGCTAAAGAAAAAATTGTTGCTAAATTAGCAGAAAATAACTTAGGTGAATCAAAAGTTAATTATAGATTAAGAGACTGGCTAGTTTCTAGACAAAGATACTGGGGAGCCCCAATCCCTATGATTTACTGTGAAGACTGTGGTACTGTACCAGTTCCAGAAAAAGATCTTCCAGTACAATTACCATATGATGTTCAATTTGCACCTGATGGAAAATCTCCACTGGCTAAATGTGAATCATTCATCAATACTACTTGCCCATGCTGTGGTAAACCAGCTAAAAGAGAATGCGATACATTAGATACTTTCGTATGTTCTTCATGGTACCAAATGAGATATGTAGATAACAAAAACTCAGAAAAAGCTTTCGATAAGGACTTAGTAGACAAAATGCTACCAGTTGACAAATATGTTGGTGGACCTGAACATGCTTGCATGCACTTACTATATGCTAGATTTATCACTAAAGCTTTAAGAGATATGGGATACTTAAGCTTTGACGAACCATTTAAGAGCTTAACTCACCAAGGTTTAATTTTAGGACCAGATGGATTAAAGATGTCAAAATCTAAAGGAAATACTATTTCTCCAGATGACTACATTAAAGAATACGGTGCTGACGTATTTAGAATGTACTTAATGTTTGGTTTTGCTTACACAGAAGGTGGAGCTTGGAGTGATGATGGAATTAAATCTGTTGCTAGATTCGTAGATAGAATTGAAAGATACTTAGATTTAGCTAGAGAAGCTATTGCTAATGGAGAAAACAATAAAATCACTATTGATAAAACTGAAAAAGAATTAAACTTCTGGTTAAACAACGCAATTAAAGGTGTTACTGAAGATGCTGATAAGATGCAATTCAATACTGCTATAGCAAGAATGATGGAATTTGTTAATGCATTTTCTAAATATCTTCAAGAAGAAACTAAAAACTTAGACTTCTTAAAGACTGTATGCAAAGACTTCATCAAGACTTTAGCACCATTTGCTCCTCACTTTGCTGAAGAACAATGGAATCTATTAACTGGTGAATACTCAGTATTTAACGAAGCTTGGCCAATATTTGATCCAAATGCTCTTGTTAAAGATGAAGTAGAAATAGCTATCCAAGTAAACGGAAAAATTAAATCTAAGATTAATGTATCTACTGATTTAGATGAAGAAGGAATTAAAGCAGCTGCTTTAACTGATGAAAATATACTTGCTGCTACAGAAGGTAAAAATATTGTTAAAGTCATAGTAATCAAAGGAAGACTTGTTAATATAGTAGTAAAATAAAAAAAGAGTGCCTAATCACTCTTTTTTTATTTGATTATTATGAATTAACTAAGCTCTTCTAGCACTGGTTTAAATTTAGCAAGTAATTGACTTACTAATTCTTCATTTAATGCAGTATAATAAGAAAGGTATCCTGCTTCACCTAATGCTCTGTAAGCATCCTTACTCATTTCCATCCAACTTTCAGGTATGTAAACCCATACGATTTCTTCATATTTACAGCTTAATAAGAAATGTTCCATACCAAAGAAAGCATATTCCTCTATTTCATGAAGCCTATTAAACTTCTCATAATCATCTACTACTTGTGAAGTTAATTTGTATTCATATATATCTGCATAAAAGAAATCAAATTTATCTTTTTCTGCAGTATAGGCATCTCCTTGAATTATTTTTATTTTAGGATTGTCAGCAAAATTCTTATTATACAAATCAATTACTTCCTGGCTTATTTCATAAACAGTTACTTCACTAACATTTTCTTTCTTAGCCATTTCCCAAACAGTATAGCCTAACCCTAAGCCAACTACACCTACTTTTCCATGAGCTCTCTTTATTGAAAAATACGCACCTTCTACTTCTAAAGGAGTAAGTCTCATCCATATATGCTCTGGTCCATGAAGTTCTAATATAGGTTTATTAACTTCTCCTTCTTTAGCATATAAATAGCCTTGTATTATTCCTTTTAATCCATCAATTGCTTTTATTTCATAGCTACCAACCTTAGCTGGTGAAATTATTTTGCTATATTCATCTATTTTTTCTAAAACATAACTATTATTAAAGGGCTTCAAATCAAACAATTCCTTTCTTAGCAACATTTTTAGCCAATATACATAGGTTTATTATATTGTTAATTTGTTTAACTTTCAATATAATTTATAATTTTGTAAAAATGTCCTTTACTCTCATATACTCCTTTTAAAAATTCCTTGCTATTTCCGAGTAATATGGTATACTATGAATATAATTTGGAAAAATATTTTTGAGGTGATAATATGAATAAGTTTTTAGTAAGCGAAGAAGCATATAAAGAATTTAAAGCTTTCTTAGATGAAAATGAAGTGGAAAAATATAGTATTAGAATAAACTTAGCAGGTTTTGGATGCAGTGGTCCAGCTTTTAATATAACTGTTGACGAAGCAAATGAAAATGATGTTGTTGAAACAATGAATGATATAACTTTCATAGCTGAAAGCAAATTAGTTGATGAATTTGGTGGATTTAAATTACTTTCTTCTGAAGAAAATGATGGAAGAGGATTATCTCTTAAACCAGTTATCGAAGTTGCAGGTGGATGCGGTTCTTGCGGAGGTGGCTGCGGTCATTAAAAAAGAGTGCTTAGTGGCACTCTTTTTTAATTGATTTTTTAAATATTATTCTAACTCCATTAATGAATTTATTCCAAAATTCATAATTCAATATTAACTAATGTTTTCATTAGAAAACTCATAATCAATATATTCTTCATTAATATTTTGTATTTCCTTTAATATATTAATCCAATATGCATGTTTTATTATCTTATCAGCTCTAGAATCTTCGTCTAAATTTGAGCAATTTTCATTATAAAAACTTATGTAATATTCATTTAATTTTTCTGCCATTTCTTTTAGCACACTAACTTCCTCTAACTTATCATCATTAATTTTCATACTTTCAGTTTTTTCACTTAAATTGCTTTTAATATAACTATAAATAACCTCTTCTATTTGCCAATATATGCCATTAATATTTTTATTTTCAATGGATACATTTTTATTGCTGGTTTTTATATTAGGGTTATCTCTATATTCTAAGTAGTATTCCAATAGATCTATTTCAGCATTAGCAATAGCTGAATAATTTTTATACAGTTTTAATAGTTCCTCATTACTAATATTCCTAGCCTTAATACATTTATCTAAAATACTAAGCACACTTTCATTTTTTATCCTTATCTCCTCAATATTTCCATAACAAGTCAATTCAATGGTTCTTTTATATCTTTTGTTTACTATAACTTGATAGCAATTTAGGAAAAAGCTTATAAATAAAATAGTCAATATTGCTATAAAACATTTATCCTTTTTAGTTATCTTATCTTTCATAGTACACCCCCATCAATATTATATCATAAATATTTAATGCTAGGTCCCAATAGAAAAAACTACGTTAATGTCTTATGAATACTTTATTTACTTTATTTCCTTCATAACCATATTAAGAAGATTCATCTCTGAGCTTGACCCATAAATATCTTTATCTACTAATATGCATGGTATTCCTCTATCATTGGATATCTTACTCAAATAATCATACTTGTGCATTACTTGTGGTGCTATAACTGCTAGATTGCATCCCTTTTCTATTTCCTTTTCAAACTCACGTATACCTACAGCAAGAATATCCATATCAATATCTTCTTTCTTAGCTTGTTTCTTTAATGAACTAATAACTATAGCACTAGCTAAACCTTGAACACAAACAAATAATACCTTCATTCTAAACTCCTCCTTAAACTTTTTCTGAAAACATTTACTGACATAAAAAAAATATATAGAAATAATAAACTACGTAGTATGTAGTTTATTATTTTCTTCATCTACTTCTTTATATATAATCTTATATAATTTAATCATTCTTTCTACCAAAGTAATTACTTCCATTGCAACCATAAAATGATCCTGTGCATGATTATATTTTTATTGTATTTTATTTATTATCAATATTTTAGTTGTCTTTATACCTTTCCAAATCTTTTTTCGTTATATCAAGAAGATTATTTAATTCCCAAACTTCTCCCTCTTCTATAAGCCTATTTAAAAGAACTTCATACCTAGTAGCTTCAGCAACCTTACCTAAGGATATTAATGTTAAAATATTATTCATAATAGACGAAATAATATCTGATTTAACTTCAAATAATTTTTGTGCATCTTTTATTTCATCCTTTATCTCAAGCATTTGTTGGTCTAATTCAAAGGCTGCATCAGCAGCTTTCTTAAGCTTAACCTTTATTTCCTCTGGTATATGCTGCTTATATTTATAATTTAATGAATGTTCTGCCGTTGCCCAGAAGTTCATTGCTAATGTCCTTATTTGAAATTCAGCCAATATATCCTTTGCCCCATCAACCATATTAACTGTATACTTAATAATTACATGATAACTTCTATATCCACTTGACTTAACATTACTTACATAATCCTTTTCGTAAAGTATTTGCATATCTTTTCTTACTCTTAAAAGCTCCACCACTTTATCTATATCATCAACAAACTGGCACATAATTCTTATACCAGCTATATCCTCCATCTCTTGTTCCAGCCTATCTAAAGGAATTTCAAACTTATTAGCCTTTTCTAATATACTTGATACTTCCTTAACTCTTCCTGTTACAAATTCAATTGGTGAATATTCATTTCTTCTTCTATACTCTTTTCTTATGCTTCTTAACTTCACCTTTAATTCATCAACAGCTTGTTCATAAGCCATTAAAAAATTCTTCCAATTTTGAATAGCCATTCTTTTTATCACCCTTATTTATCGTTTACTATAAAATAAAAACTTTTGTAAATTTCATGTTACTTCATTACTATTATAACAAAATTTCACTATCTTTGTTTAAAAATTGTTTTTTAAAATAATTTCTTATTCTCTATTTAAAATAAAAATACCTCAAAATAACCTATTTTATTTTGAGATATCCCCATTACTTATAAAATTCTTACTGGATTAAAATCAATAAAATCACAAGAAGTCATAATATATTCTATCTCATTTATTATTCCAGTTTTTGCTTTAAATCTTCCTAATCCATGTAAATGTCCATAAATAACTTTTTCTACATTATATTCTTTAAAAATCTTCATAAATTCTGACTCTTCATAACCTTCATTAAATGGCGGATAATGAATCATAACAATTATTTTAGAATATCCTAATTTCTTTGCACTTTCTAAAGATAACCTTAATCTTATGGCTTCCCTAGCATATATTTTTGCATCTTTTTCTGTAAATTTCTCACTATCAGGCGATACCCATCCACGAGTTCCACAAATAGCATAATCATTATATGTATAAAAATTATTTTGAATAAACTTCATATTTTCATACATTGCATTTAACTTGCTTATGCTGCTCCACCAATAATCATGATTTCCTTTAGAAATTATCTTTTTTCCTGGAAGACTATCTATCCAGTCTAAATCAACCTTGCTATCTTCCGCTTTCATAGACCATGATATATCGCCTGCTATAAGTACAGTGTCTTCATCTGTAATCCTACTAATCCAATTTTCCTTTATCTTTTCGTCATGATTAAGCCATCTTTCTCCAAAGATATCCATAGGCTTATCAACATTTAAAGCTAAATGTAAGTCTGATATCGCATATAATGCCATCTTTTAACTTCAACCTCCTATAAAGAGCTATCTAATTCAGTAATATAAGCAATTATATGAGCTACAGCCTCATAAACTTCTGTTGGTATAGCATCTCCTACATCAACATTGCATAATAAATCTGTCAGTTCCTTATTAAAAACCACTGGAACTTCACTATCTTCTGCTTTTTCTAATATTTTATCTGCTATAATTCCCATTCCTACTGCAGTAACTATTGGTGCATTAGCTCCATCATAGTTTAAAGCTACAGCTTTCTTTCTATTTTGCACTATATTCCACCTACTATCTTATACTGTAATATCCACTGCCGCAATATTATTATCATTAAAAAATTCTCTACAAGACGATAGTTGAAGTTCTTCTGTCCTTTCAACAATTTCTATTTTAGTACTGAATCCTGATGATTCAACTATTTCTTTTAACTTCTCCTTTGAAATAACAAATAAATTCATAACACTTTTATCACATTTTAATTGCAAATCAATGTTCCTATTTTTTACATTTAAAAGAGCATCAACTGTGCCAAGCTTTACTGTTTTAACTGATATAGCCACCTTGAAATTACTGCTATCTATAGATTTTCCTTCTTTCCTATCATCCTTAATAATAAGCTTACATGGATATTCATTTTCCTTAAAATTTATTGGTACATCTAAGCAATAATATTGATCATTAATTTTATTGAATAACTTTAAATCATTTATACTATTTTTCATTATATTTAAAATTTGCGAAGAATTTTCGTCACTTTCTTTTAAATTAGAAATTATATTTCTTATGACCTCTTTAGCTCCTTCAGATTTTTCTGTAATATTTTTAGATAAATCCTTACTTATATTAAATATATTTTCTCTTATATCATTGGATTTTAACTCTTTTTCTTCACCTTTTTGTCTACTTTCTACACTATTAAATAAATTTTTTATAAAATTTATTTCTTTATCTTTAATTTCATCTTTATTAATTATAACTTCCAATAACTTTGCTTCAGCATCATTTAATCTTACTTCTTTTCCTGTATGTTTTAATATACTTTCCCTTAAAACTTCTTTATTAATATTAAGTTCAGACTTATTCTCATTAACCATGGACTTATTTTCATTTTTTAGTACTTTAATGATTTCTTTAACATCATCTTCCATAAAAAAATCACTTTTTGCACCATCATTAATTATATTATCCTTTGAACTTTCTTTTATTAATGTTGCTTGAATCGTTTTTCCTGTTGAGCTTTTTGATAATATGCTACTATTATTAATATTATTATCTGTAATATCTTTAATATCTTTTATATCATTAATATTCTTAATATCTTTAATATCTTTAATATCTTTGATATCATTAATATCATTAATATTCTTAATATCTTTAACTTCTTTCATATCATTAATGTCATTATTGCTATTATTCTTATAATCAATAACATCTTTTGAATATTCTTGCTTTAATGTTTTTTCTAAAATTTCTCTATTTAAAGTATTATCTTCAATTGCTATAGCATTACCTAATTTTTCATTAACCTCATTAATTACTTTTTCCATAGCATTTTCATTATTAAATAACTTATTAAAACTCTCTAAATTTTCTTTAGTAAATTCAATGTCATTTTCTAAGAATAGAAGTACTTCTTGTAAATTAGTCTTAGAAAAAGCTTCAAAGAATTCATAAAGCTTTTGTGATACATAAACTCCTTCTTTACTATTTGCTGCAATATCCCTACTATTTAAATAAGAATTTATAAAATTTTTTATTTCTACTGGATTATTATTCATCTTATCACTAAATTCCATTATGCTCTTTACAGTAGTAATATTTTCCCTAGTAAGAGGTATATTGTATTTCACCATAGCCTTAAGCATATTGTAATCTTCCTTCTTTAAACCTTCTTTCAAGATAAAGTTCATTATCTCATCAATACTTTCCTTGGCAATTTCTTCATTTATTACTTCCGTATTATTAGCAGTTAGCTTAAGAAACAACATATTATCTTTTAATTCTGCTACTTCAAAATTTAATAAGCCACCTTTTAAATCCACTTCACCTTGCAGTTCAGCTTCTATCTCCATTCCATTAGTTAATTTTATGGTAACCTTATTACTTTGGGAATCCTCCTTAATAACTCTTCCTTTTAAAGTATCTCCTTGATTAAATTCATAGCCTCCTCTAAAGCTCACCTTTTCTGTTGTTATATATTTTCCATAAGTAAATGTTGATATATTATTAATTTTTCACCCCTCCATTCATTATGGCTTAGCTAACCATATTTAAGTATCTAATTTAGTTATCGTAAAAAATATTATCTTCTAAACTTCTTATTTATATATTCAGTGAAATAATCCAACTATATAAAATAAAGGAGATAGATAAAATTTCTATCTCCTTTATTTATTGAATTATTGTACTTCTATTTTAGTGTAATTCTTCTTTCCTCTTTTAATTAAAGCAGATCCATCTTGAATATCTTCTTCTGTAAATATTCTTGCTACTTCTGTAACTTTTTCTCCATTTAATGAAAGACCACCTTGTTGGATTAATCTTCTTCCTTCAGCTTTTGATGGAACTATTTTAGTTTCAGCTATAATATCAAGAACTGTTTTACCAAAGCTTTCAGCACTTATAGTAACTGTTGGTACATTGCTCATATCTACTCCACCAGCAAATAATGCTTCTGCTGCTGATTTAGCTTTTGTTGCTTCTTCTTCTCCATGAACAAGTTTAGTTACTTCATAAGCAAGTACTGTCTTGGCTTTATTTATTTCAGAACCTTCTAAAGCACTTAATCTTCTTACTTCCTCCATTGGTAAGAATGTTAATAATGATAGGCATTTTTCAACATCTGCATCATCAACATTTCTCCAATATTGGAAGAATTCAAATGGAGATGTTTTTGCTGGATCTAACCATAAAGCTCCACCAACTGTTTTACCCATTTTTTGTCCTTGGCTATTTGTTAAAAGTGTACAAGTCATTGCCATAGATTGACCTTGAGCTTTTCTTCTAACAAGTTCAACACCAGCAATCATATTCGACCATTGATCATCTCCACCAAGTTCCATCTTACAGTTATATTTTTGATTTAATACATAGAAGTCATATCCTTGCATTAACATATAGTTAAATTCTAAGAATGAAAGTCCCTTTTCAAGTCTTTGCTTAAAGCATTCTGCACTTAACATTCTATTTACTGAGAAGTGTACTCCCACATCTCTTAAGAAATCTACATAATTTAAGTTTAATAACCAATCAGCATTGTTTACTAATATAGCCTTATCATCTGAAAAATCTATAAATCTTTCCATTTGCTTCTTAATGCATGAAACATTATGTTCAATTTGCTCTTTTGTAAGCATAGATCTCATATCTGTTTTTCCTGATGGATCTCCTACCATGGCAGTTCCACCACCAAGTAATGCTATTGGTCTATGACCTGCCTTTTGCATATGAGCCATAAACATCATTGCTATAAAGTGTCCAACATGTAAACTATCAGCTGTTGGATCAAAACCTATATAAAAAGTTATTTTTTCCTTTTCTAATAACTCTCTTGTCTCATCTTCATGTGTGAATTGCTTTATGTATCCACGTTCTAATAATTCATCTAAAACATTAGCCATCTTAACTTTACCTCCTACGTAAATCACTATATACAGTATATCTTATAACAACGTTTTTTATCAAGAAAATGTTATTTTAAAAAATGAAAGAGATCATTACTGACCTCTTTCATTTTTATGCTACATATTGTTTTATTCCTTCAGGCACCTCTTCACTGCCATTAATATTTATATTAATATATACATTTATTCCAAATCTATCAGTTAAATTGGCTATTCTTTTTATTAATTTGGCTGATTCTTTCATTGTACAATTGATTATATTAAATAACCCATCTACATATATATTTTCTATATCATAATTTGATGAGATTATACCACAAATCATGCCATAAAAATCATTACAATCTCTTACTTCATACTCCATCGTGTCAACAAATCTTATTGATCTATTTAGCTGTAACATTGGTCTTGAATCATCATCAATGTAAACTGAATCTCCCTTAGCTTCTAATTGTTGGTGGTTAGCTAATTCTATTAACCTTTTAGTCTTTCCAGAACCTCTCCTTGCACAAAAAACTTGTATCATTGGAACCACTCCTTATTTCTATGATTATTTATTAATGATGATTAAATCATCATTATAATTAACATTTAACAATATTAAAGCACTTACCTTACTTAAAATTATTATTCTCAATTTACTTTGCATTATTCACTAATTAATTCTATATATAAATGAAAAAATCGCCCATATTTATAACAACATTTTCTTCAGCTCTCTATAAATTTATACCTTCCTGTACTATATAATATTCAAAACATACTGAAAATGTTCCAACTATTTTTAAGTTTTTATGAAAATAAAATAACAATGCTGCATATCTATAATCACATTACTCTATAATAGACATGCAACAATTATATTAATGTATAATAACTCTATTCTTTCCAATACTTTTTGCTTTATATAAAAGCCTATCTGCTTCCTTGATAACATCATCAATGTGATCTTCTGACTTGCTAAAACTTACACCAAAGCTCGCAGTTACCTTAATTATATCCTCTTCTATTATAATGCTATTATTAGCTATTTTTCTCCTTATATCATCAATCATATTATATATCTCTTCCTCATTTACCTGCTCATTATCAATATATAGTATGATTTCTTCTCCTCCATATCTTGCAGCAATATCTCTTTCCCTAATGTTATCCATAATTATCTGTGAAATATTTTTAATAACAATATCACCTACAGGATGTCCATATTCATCATTTATACTCTTAAAATTATCAATATCAATCATAACAATTGCATAATATTTTCTATCTCTACTACTCTTAGCTACTCTATTATAAAAATAATCTCTATTGTATAAACCTGTAAGATAATCAATTTTTGCTGCTAATTTTAATTTTCTATATAACTCTGCATTTTTAATAGCTACAGCTATCAAATTAGCCATTTTCTTAATATATTCTTGGTATTTATAACTAAAATATCCCTTTTCCGAATGTTCTAAAAATATATATCCAATAATCCTATCCCCTAATATTAAAGGAATCAGCATTATTGACTTAGAATTAGTGATATTATTCTTACTATTTTCATATTCCATATTAAAAATTGATACATCAATACCGTCATATAGGTAAATATACTTTTCTTCTAATACCTTCATACTAAACTTATTATTTGATACTTTAGCTACATATTTATCATTTTCTATTAAATATATGGTACTATAATCAATTTTTAGTGCGGATATTATAATATTATTTACTTCTTTAAAAAAATCCGATTTGCTTACAATACTATTTAGATAAAATTCAACTTCAACTATATTCTCTAATATTTTAACTTTTTTCTCCATTTCATCCTTATATAGCTTAAATTCTTCATTTATATAATCATATGCCTTAATAGTATTATTCATTTTAAACCTCTCAATAATTAACATAAAAAAATTAAAAGCTACATTAAAAAATATAGATAATATAATAGTAATATTATCTATATTTTAATTTAACTTAATATAATTTTACCCTTTATTGGTAAAAATATCAAGTTTTTATTTTTTATTTTATTTTTCATCTTTTTTTTAATATTTATAAAGCATTTTTTGATAATCCAGTTCCATTTATGTTTACTTTTGTATTTACCTCAAAATCACAAATACTTAAAGGGTCATCAATAGATTCTTTTCCATAATAAATTTCCTTCATTCTATAAACATTAAATATATCTATTCCCTTTTCTTTATACTTATTAAACAATTGAGTTATATAACTATTAATATATTCTTCTTCATTAACTTTTATATAATTTATAAATTCACTATCTACAATAGCCTCTCCTTGAATATCTGAAATTTCCAAATCAACCTCAATATTTTTTACCAAAGTAAATTTATTATTATCAAATCTCAACATACTATCTTCAGAACTTGATAAAACATCTAAACTTATAAAATCAGTGTCCGTATTAGGATTACCAATTTCAAATGTACCTTCATAGACACTTCCCATCATAAGTTCATATAATAATGTATCTTCCTGATCCAACTTTTCAACAAGTACATTGTCTTTTAATATACCAGAACCATTTATTTGAACTTTTTGGTCTAAAACATCCTTCTTTAAATTTACTGCTGGAAGTAACAATGTATTATCTCCCATAAGTCTATTGCTTAAATAATAATTTACATTAGCTTGAAGTGAAAGACTATTAAATGGTTTTTTATTCATTATATCATTTAAATACATACCTAAGAATTCATCATCACCAGACGTAGCTTTAAGCAATTCTTCAACATCTCCATAATAAATAAATGCACTAGGCTTTATTTGCATTTCACCATAATTATTTATTAAATCTAAATATTTTTTAATTCCTACTTTAGCTGCCTTCTCTGTAAATATATATGCTTTTACTTGACTATAATTTAGCTTAGCACTGGAGAAATTATCAATTTTCTCTAAAGCATCTTCTGTAGTTTTTCCTACACCTTTAAAAATAAGCCTTCTACCTTTATCAGAACTTTCATTAGTACTTCTATAAGGCTTAATACAATCTAGATATACTATCACCTGACTCAAATCATCTGTATCAAAAATCATACTTGTTGCAAAAGTTACCTTGTTTATATCCCTATAATTAAAACAACCTGTTAAAGTTAATGGAATAAGTAAGATGATAAGTATTTTGAATATTTTATTTCTTTTTGCCATCTTTATCACATCCTACTCCAATTATTTTTCTTGATATCCTATTTAAACTTCCTCTAAACAATATATCTTTGAATCTATATTCACTTAAGCTTCCTAATGGGAATAGGAATGGATATCCTACAGAATCTAACTCACATATCTGAGTCATAAAAATAAGCGAAGCTGAAAGGAATCCTGGAAGTCCAAGCAATGCTGAAAAACAAACAATAACTATTGACCAAAATGATACTGCTCCATAAAGTTTTGGTATTAGAAAATAACATAATGTGCTTATAGCTACTACAATTATGGTAATTCTTGATGCTACTCCAGCACCAACTGCTGCATCTCCTAAAATTAATGCTGATACAATGCTCATAGCACTTCCAATGGCCTTTGGCAATCTTATTCCTGCTTCTTTTATAAATTGAAAAGCAAGCATCATTATTATTACTTCAACAAAAGTTGGTAAAGGAACTCCAGCCCTTGATACAGCAAGCCTAAATATAAATAATGTAGGTATCATAGAGAAATGATGAGTTATTACTGCTACATATAATCCTGGTAGAAATGAAGCTATAAAAAAGGCAATCCATCTTAATACCCTATTAAAATTAGTAAAATATTTATTTACATAATAATCATCTGGCATTTGAAAATTTTCCATAAAAAAATAAGGTACAGTTATTACAAATGATGTGCCATCAACAATAATGGCTACCCTTCCTTCTAAGATTTTTGCACAAACTTCATCAGGTTTTTCTGTATATCCTACTGTATCAAAAAATGAATTTTCTTTCTTTAAGTTACATTCAATATAATTAGAATCTAGTACAAATCTTAAATCTAAACTTTTAACTTTTTTTCTTATATCCTCTAGTACATTTTCATCTACAATTCCTTTTATATATGTTATGGCTACAGCTGTTTGAGATTTTTCTCCAACATATACAGCTTCAAATTTCAAATCTGGATTTTTAAGCCTTCTTCTTATCAAAGCAACATTATCTACTATGAGCTCATTAAATCCCTCTCTTGGTCCCTTCAATACAGATTCAGTATCAGGTATTCCAATTCCCCTTCTTACCATGTTCTTTACTTCACTGTATATTATCTCTTCATAATCATTTAATACTAATATTACATCTCCGCTTAAAACATGAAATATTGCATCATCTACATCCTTGGCTATACCAGTCATATTCATATCTAAAACTTTATCTATTAAATCTTTTGGAGTACTAATACCTTCTTCTCCCTTAAGTTCTCCAAACCCTCTAAGAGGAAGTATCATATACTCCATCATCCATTGACTATTACATAAATCATCAATAAATACCACTGTCCCATTTCCAAGTATAGTAGATAACTCTCTAAACTTAACATCAAAGCAGTCTTTAAACCTTTCCTTTAAATAATCGATATTTTTATTCATAATTCATCACCTAAGAATATTATTCCTCCCATAGTGTTTAATATTCATTTTTTTGAGAATACTATTTTAGAATACTAAAATATATACGAGGTGGAGAGATGAATGAAAATAAAATATCAACAAAACACTATATAATTTTTATATATGCAGTAACCTTTGTAAGTCTTAAAATTTACTGTTCACAATTTATTACCATAGGGGGAAGAGATACTTGGATATGCTTAATTGCAGCATTTATATTATTAATTGGCATTGCTACTTATCTATTAGATATAATAGCAAGAAAAGGAAACTACAATATAAATAATATTTTCACCATCGGTCTATCTAAAACTATGGGAAATATTCTACTTTTCTTATTTGCTATAGGATTATTTTTATCTTCATTGGAAGCAGCTATGGTAGAAGCTAATTGCATTAAAACCTGCTTTTTCCTACCTACTCCTCAATGGTATATACTTTTATTTTTCCTATTACCTTCATTATTTTTAATAAGAAAAAAGGTTCGTACAATATTAATTTTCACTACGATAAATGTTATTTCTTTTATAGTAAACTGTTTAATATTAAGCATATTTTCTGAGCCTTATAAAAACACTAAGTATATCCTTCCGATTTTTACAAACAATTTAACAATAGGAAACTATTTTAATTGTATTCTACTTTTATTAGGATGCATTTCATCATTTGCTATTTCACTACCATATTTGAAGCATCTTACAAAAGCAGATAATTTAAAAAAACATAGCCTTATTGCCTTATGTACTATAGCCTTATACTCTGTATATTCAATAATAGGTATTATTTCTTGCTTTGGACCATCTAGAGCCGCTAATTTATTTTACCCTGAATATACCATGAGTCAACGCATTCAATTAGGTGGATTCATTGATTTTGGTGAATTATTTTTCTTAATGGAAGCTATAGTAGGATTATTTTTAAAATATCTTTTAAGTACATATGGAATATATATTATTTATAAAAAATATATTAAAAATGACAAAATATATATTGCTACATATTCTATAATTATTTTTATTTTAGCTTCACTTTTCTCAAAAAATAATTATATTTTATTTAATATTTTGAAATACTATAATTATAGCAATCTATTCTTCTTTATATTGATTCCATTGATAGCTTTTACAGCTTTTTCAATGAAATCTTCAAAAAAGGCATAATTATTTCCAACAAACAATTCAATTGCATTTTTGGAAATATATGTATATAATAATATTATAAATGAAATTTAGTAGGATTTTATATGATCATTAGAAAGTACCCCTTCATATTTAAAGGGTTATGTATCAAGTGTCAATAAGCCCTATAAATTTTGAGGAGGTTAAAAATGGAAGATAAAAAAATTACTTGTAAGGACTGCGGAAAAGAATTTATTTTTACTGTAGGAGAACAAGAATTTTACAAAGAAAAAGGATTTGAAAATGATCCTGTTCGTTGCCCAGAATGCAGAAAAGCAAGAAAAACTCAAAAAATGAACAGAGATAAGAAATACTAGACAAAAGGCAGCTCTTAGGCTGCTTTTTCTATTATTTATTTAAATCGTTGACATAAATTTTTCCTACTTCTATAATTAAACTAATATGTAATTACGTAAAATATGAAAAGAGGTGTTTTTTTTGGAAAATACAACAGAAAATAAAAAAGTTATATTTAGTGGTGTTCAGCCATCAGGTAACTTAACAATCGGAAACTACTTAGGAGCTCTTAAAAATTGGGTTAAGCTACAAGATGAATATGACTGTTATTATTGTGTTGTTGATTTACATGCAATAACTGTAAAACAAGAACCTAAAGATTTAAGAAGAAGAACTCTTGAAGTTTTAGCTATATATTTAGCAGCTGGAATCGATCCAGCTAAAAATACATTATTCATTCAGTCACATGTTCCTGCCCATAGTGAAGCTTGCTGGCTATTAAGTTGCTCTACTTACATGGGTGAGCTTAGCAGAATGACTCAATATAAAGATAAATCTAAAAAAATGGGAGAATCTATCGGTGTTGGTCTATTTACATATCCAGTACTTATGGCTTGTGATATTCTTTTATATAATACTGATTTAGTACCTGTAGGGCAAGATCAAAAACAACATTTAGAACTTGCAAGAACTCTAGCTTCAAGATTTAATACAACTTACAGCGATACATTTAAAGTACCAGAACCTTATATTCCAAAGACTGGTGCTAAAATAATGAGTCTTCAAGAACCAACTAAGAAAATGTCTAAATCTGATGAAAACCCTAATTCATACATCTTGATTATGGATTCACCAGACGTTATTAGAAAAAAGATTGCTAGAGCTGTTACTGATAGTATCGGTGTAATAAATTACACTGAAGAACAACCTGGTGTTAAAAATCTTATAGATATTATCTGTGCTATTGAAAATGTTACTCCAGATGAAGTTGTAGATAGATATGTAGGAAAAGGATATGCTGATTTAAAGAAAGATACCGCAGAAGTTATCATCAATGAATTAGCTCCAATTCAAGAAAAGTTTAACGAGCTTATGAGTGATAAGAAAGCTTTAGAAGCAATTTACAAAGAAGGTGCTGAAAAAGCTAATTACGTTTCTATGAAACTTCTTAGAAAGATGCAAAAAAAGATTGGTTTAATTCCTCGTTAAAATTAAAAAATATAGGGTGTGTTAGACTGTTTAAAAACAATCTAATATACCCTATATTCACTTTATAAAAGCTAATTATTATCTAAATTTCTTCTTTTATAATATAAATAGGTCTCTTCTTAGTTTCAACATATACCTTTGCTAAATATTGCCCTACAATTCCTGTACAAAACAATTGAATTCCTCCAATAAAAAACATTGCCAATATTAACAATGATAATTCACCAACTTTTTGTGAAAAAAATAAAATCTTTATAATAAATATACAAATCATAATCATTGATACCACAATAAATAAGCTACCTGCTATTGTTGCTATACTTAAAGGTATAGTTGAAAAAGCCATAATTCCATTAATGGCATAAGTAAACAGTTTTATAAATGACCACTTACTTTCTCCTATAATCCTATTTTTATTTTCATACTCAATCCATTTAGTTTTAAACCCAACCCAACTAAACATCTCTTTGGAAAATCTATTAAATTCATTCATACCAAGCACTGCTTCAGCTACTTGCCTTGTTATCATTCTAAAATCTCTTGCACCATCTACAATATTATTTTTAGATATCCTTCTAATAATCTTATAAAATTGCCTTGCAAAACAAGAGCGTATTATAGGCTCTCCTTTCCTATTTACTCTCCTTGCTACAACAGCATCATATCTTTTAACTTTTATAAAATAAAACATCTCTTGCAATAATATTGGCGGATCTTGCAGATCTACATCCATCATAGCTATGTAATTGCCACTTGCTTTATTTAAACCAGCATATAGCGCAGCTTCTTTTCCAAAATTTCTTGAAAACGAAATATAACTACAACATTCATCTCCATCGGCTATCTTTTTAATTTCATTTAACGTATTATCACTAGATCCATCATCAATAAATATTACTTGAAATTCAACATCTTTCATACAACTATAAATTTTGCAAAATTCCTTATAAAATAAAAGTATGGCTTTTTCTTCATTATAACAAGGAACTATCACAGAAAGCTTATCCATATAACTACACTCATTTCATAATTTAATACTTTTAACATATATTGATTTTTTTAACATATACAATTTAATTATATCCTTTTTATAACAAAAAGGATATATAAAAACTTTTTATAGTCTTTATATATCCTTCTATAATTATTTATTTTCCCATGGCTTTGTTTCTAAATATTTAATAAAATCATCTCTTAACTCTTCTCTCTTAAGAGCCATTTCCACAGTTGCTTGCAAGAAACCTAATTTATCTCCTACATCATATCTTCTTCCATCAAAATTGTAAGCATACATAGCTTCATTTTCCACTAAAGTTTTTAAAGCATCTGTTAATTGAATTTCTCCACCTTTTCCTGGTTTAGTATTTTCTAATATTTCAAATATCTTAGGAGTTATTATATATCTTCCTAAAATAGCTACATTACTCGGTGCTTCTTCTATTGAAGGTTTTTCTACTAAATCTTTTACTTTGTATACTTTATCTTCAATATGTATACCATTTACTATTCCGTATTTATTTACATTTTCAGGTATTACTTCTTGTACACCTAAAATTGTTGTCTTATACTCATCATAACAATCCATAAGTTGCTTTAAACATGGGACATCATTATCCACCACATCATCACCTAACATTACAGCAAATGGTTCATCCCCTACAAAAGATTTAGCACAATGTATTGCATGCCCTAATCCTTTAGGTTCCTTTTGTCTTATATAGTGAATATCCACCATATCAGAAATATTTCTAACCATTTCAAGCATTTTTATCTTACCATTCTTTTCAAGTTCTAATTCTAATTCTACAGATTTATCAAAATGATCTTCAATAGATTTTTTATTTCTTCCTGTAATTATTAATATTTCTTCTATTCCAGATGCTACAGCTTCTTCAATAATATATTGAATAGTTGGTTTATCAACTATTGGTAACATTTCTTTTGGTTGTGCCTTAGTTGCTGGCAAAAATCTTGTACCTAACCCAGCTGCTGGAATAATCGCTTTCCTTACTTTCATTACTAATACCTCTCTAACAATTAAAATAGCCTATTAATTAATAATAGCATAATAAAATATTATTTCAATAATTATTCCTCATATCATCTTTACTTAATTATAATTTATAGTTATATTGTATATAGTGCATGTTTACAGTTTTCTAATATAGTCAATACTTAAAATACTTTAGAATGAAAACTATTATTTAATAATAAAATCACATATAATTAACTTATTGTGGGAGGAACTCATTATGACTTTTTTGTCAGTTATACTTATTGCTTTTCTTATGGGTATTTCTTACTATCTATATAGAAAAAACATAATAAATAAAAATCTATTTACTATTACTTCTATTTTTATTGGAATATATTCACTTATTACCATATTAATTTATTACAATAACATTAATTCTGGATTTAAATATGGAATCTTATTTGGAGATGTGGCTGGTTCTTATTTTTGTGATGAAGAAAGATACTTTTTTGAATCTGCTTTGCTAAGTGAACATTTAAAAAATGGTGAATTATTAGATCTTTTAAAAGGTTCATTTCCAGCCTATGAATATATAACTGGTGCAGATATTCCTGGTTTTGGATACAAAAACATATTTGTAATCTTTTTAGCATTACTTAGATTTGTAGGAGTTAATAGTGTAGTTGATTTAATACTTATAAAATTAATTGCATACATACCAACAAGTATATATTTATACAAGTTAGCACGAATATATTTAGATGAAAAAAAATCCTTGATAACTGTATCAATTTTTAGTTTATTACCTGGCTATATACTTACTAATACAATATTAATGAGAGATAATATTATTTTAATGCTTTTAATAATAATTCTATATTATTCATTAAAAAAGCCTCTTAATTATAAAAAATTATTATTATTTTTATTATTAATATTTCCTATTAGAGGATATTTGCCATTGATATTACCAGTAGTATTAATATTTTGTTATAAAAATGATAAAAAAATTATTACAATTAAAGATATACTTTATTTTTTAATAATTATACTAACTTTATTATTCTTCTCCAATTTTAAGTTTAATAATGGTGAGCTTATGTTCTTAGGCTTTAATGATGGTCAAATGTCTAATCTACAAATAGCATTAAAAAATTTATATGGAAGTGGAATTACCTTTGTAATTAATATATTTGTTCAAACATTTATTCATATAGTTGTTGATCCTATTTTCCCTGAGTTCTTAAAATCTGGATCATTATATCTAATACTATTTTCTTTAGGAAATATTGTAGGTACTATCTTAACAATTGTATTTGCCATAAAGCTTTTAATAAGTATATTTGTAAATAAAAATAATTCATTAACTTATTTATTTAAATTTTCAATATATTTCACATTATTATGTGGCTTACTAGTATTATGTAAGGATTCGTTTATAATCAATCGAGTTGCTTTAATGTGGCTTCCACTATACATAATAATATTATTGCTACCAATTAACTTTAAATTTCGCAAAACATTAAATAAAAAGCAGCTACATAAATCGTAGCTGCTTTTCTTTAATGTTTTATAAGTTTTATTTCAATAGCTTCCATTCTTTTACCTTGTCCAGTTGTTCCTGCAATTTGTCCTCCAGTTGTCCAATTTGTCCAACCATAGTCTTCTCCACGAACTCTATACATAACATCATAATTCGGAGCATTAACTAATTCAATAATTATTGCTTCTACTCTTCTAGATTGACCAGTTGTTCCAGACATAGTACCATTATATACCCAATCTTGACTCCACATAGTATCTGCAAGATGTGTTTTATATCTTATACTTGCACCTTCTGGTAAATCAGGAGCTATTATTTCAATTGCTTCAATTCTTCTATATTGGTTTACCGTACCTGACATTTGTCCATTATAACGCCAATCTTGCCACATAGTATCTGCAAGATGTGTTCTATATTTAATGTTAGACTCTCCCTTAACTATTCTTATTTGAATAGCTTCAATTCTTCTCCATTCATTGATAGTTCCAGCTGTTTCTCCTTCATTTACCCATCTCATCCAACCATAATCTTGAACAAGAACTCTATATTGAAGATAATATCCTTCTGGCATTCCTTCAGTAACTATTTCAATGGCTTCAATACGCTTACTTTGACCTGTTGTACCTGCAACTTGTCCATCACTAGCCCACTCTTGCCAATTATAGCCTTCACCACGAACTCTATACTTAACAGATGCACCATTATATCCTTGAAGAGAAATCCTTATAGCTTCCATTCTTAAATACTCATTTACAGTTCCAGCAACTTCATCTTCATGCTTTTCTGGAAGCCACATATATTTAGCAGAATGTGCCTGATATGTTATTCCTGGCTTTTCATCTTTAGAAGAAGTATTTTTACCAGTATTAATTAGTTTTACATTAGATGCTTTAATATATCCTCTATTATTCCAATCATAATTTTCACTAAATTCACTACCGCCACTTGAAGATAAAGGCGTAGTTCTTTCAGGATATACTTCGTAACATACATCTTGTCCAATTACATGAGTTTTTGTTGTAGTTAATACTACAGGAACTCCTACAAATGTAACATAATAATCCATCGAATTAGAAACATTATACAATAAGTTGTTATTTCTATCTACAACTTTTCCAGCTGCTGAATAAATTGCTAACTGATTATAATTATAATCATTCAATGAATTAATATTATTTCCACTTAAATATTTATCTGCTGAAAAAGCATAAGATGCTGCTTTTTCTCCCCAAAATGGATCAGAAGCATACTTAACATTAGCTCCCATATACTTATTTCCAACAAATCCACCATAATATCTAGAATCTTGAGGATCACTATATCCAGAAGAAATCCAATATTTAGCAAATTCATTTATACAGTGTTCTACTGAATTAAATCTACTTGCATCATCTGGATTAGAATCTACTGCATTTAAACCAAATAAATTATTTCTATTTTGAGCATAACTAGATAATCCCCATGCTGATTCATTTATTGCAATACCTAATATAAGAAGAGCATTTACTCCATAAGTATTTTGGGCATTAATTAAATATTGCCCTATCCCTCTTAATTTACTGTTATTTTGAGTGTTAGCTTCTATAAAAGAATTTAATTGGCTTGCACTATAAATACTTTTACTTCTAAATGGTAAATATTGATAGTAATTATAGTAAGGATTTGATCCATTTACCGCATTAAAATATGAATTTCCTTTCATATCATTAATTAATGTATGTAAATTTGTATAAAAATATCTAGCGTCATAACTATAATATTTTACACCTTCACTTAAATAACTTGGTGCTACACCAACTGTTCTAAAACTCCCTGAAGTTCCACTTTTTGCAGTTATATCTGTAGTAATATAATGTTGAAGTTGTCCATTGTTTACAGTATAATAACTAGGATTAGTTACTTGATTCATTGGAACTATTACCGCGTCATATGTACCAGTATTAGTATCCTTTTTAGTCCAACCCTTATATCCATTAACCATTACCCTAACAGCATTCCCATTATCCTCTAAAATAGGAGCATCATCAACATAATTATGATTAATATAATTGGTTACCCCCGAAAGATTAGAGTTTTGATATAATAAAGTAACGTTAGAATTATCAACCTTTCCATTTGTATGCTTAAAAAATCTTGCCATAGCATTTGTAGAATATACTACAACACCATAATTATCAATTACACATGGAATTGCCTCATCACTTTCATATTCATTTAATGCAATACTCATTGCCTCACCAATAGTATCTGCACTTTCTATATACTTGAAACTTCCATCTGAATATGCTTCTACAATTTCATAATTAGCATCAGTTTTTTTAACTAAATACTCAAAATTTAATGCATTTTCATAGTTAGCTTTAAATTCTTCTTGCTCAAGCTGTTCAATTAATGCATCATCATAAATTGCTACTTCTTTACTTGTTTCAATTGTACCATCTGTATACTCACCAACAAGTATAACTTCATCACCTTCAGCTTTAACATGATATTCTACATCTTCTGCGGCAATATAAATATCATCATCAACTATTGATTCACGTGTAGTTCTTGATCTCTCACTAGCAACTAATTGAATATCACTTTCAAAATCATTTAATTCCTTTGGATTCTTCTTTACTTTTTCATAAATATTATTATCAATAGATTTAGAAATTTCCTTCTTTTTTTGGGCTTCATCATTTGAAATATCAGACTCATTATTAATATTTAAATCTTCAGTGACTTCTTCTAAAGCTTCAATATCTTCTTGATTTTCCACATTATTTTCTACATTTTCACTGATAATATTTTCTATATCTTCCTCAGTATTTTCTTCCGATAAATTTTCTTCTATTATTTCATTAGAATTACTATTTTCATCCAAAACTTTAACACTCTCTATATTATTAAGAGCATAACTTACTGTAGATGGCACCACTATATTAGTTAATGCAAATAATGTAGTAATCATTAAAGCTATCTTCTTCAAATTCTCCCTCCTTTCGTTAAATTATTTAATTAACAGACAATTATAAATATACCATAAAATATCCAATTGGTGAATATAATTTTAAAATAATATAAGCTTATTTAATATAATATTAAACTGTTACTGTTATTTTTATAAAATCAAATTCTTGACTTACATCTATTTTTAATTCATTAATATCTTTTGTATAAATATCTTTTTCTTCAGTAAAATAATTTCCAATTGCTTCATTTATATCTTTTATATATTTACTATCATTTAATACTTCAATTAAAATATTACTAAATATGCTTCCACTAATATCATACTTTCCATCATTTAATATAGTTGTTAATCTTACAGAAGAACTTATGACAATTTTATTATTTTCGTTAAGTTTATATACTATATTTTCTCCTAATCCATTTTCTGCTTCAATTTCTCTATAATTAGAATTTTTTATAGTCATCTTTTTATTTTCAATTAAATCTTTTATTATATTATATTTATCATTATATTTTTTTTCTTTTTCATTTATATTATCATCAATACTGTTATTATCTATTTTATTTTCTTCTACATTTTCCTTGCTTTCATTATTTACTTCTTCTTTATTCTTCTCTTCTTTATTATTCTCTTCTTTATTCTTCTCTTCTTTATTTTCCTCTTTTTGAGATACTTCTTTATCTGCTGGTACTGAATTATCTTCTACAGTTTTATCTATACTACTTTCACTTTTATTTGTTTCATTAGAACAAGATACCAATGTAAATATTGATACAATTATTAAAAATATAATAAATTTTTTCTTCATTTTACTTCACCTCTTAATCTATTATCGATTTATTTTTACTAAACTAAAATTGTTTTAATTTAAATTTCTATATACTATATAAAACAAAAAAAGAGCTAACAATAGTTAACTCCTTATATAGCACCCTCACCTTTTAATACTGAAATTGCTGTTTGAAATAAAATTTTTACATCAAGATAAAATGACATATTATCAATATAATACATATCCATTTCAACACGTTCTTCATATGTAGTATCACTTCTACCATTTGCCTGCCAATATCCTGCTAATCCTGGTACAACTGAAAATAACTTTTCTGCCTTATTTCCATATTTCGATATTTCTTTTTCTACAATTGGTCTTGGTCCAATAATAGTCATATCACCTTTTAATATATTAAATAATTGTGGTAGTTCATCTAAACTTGTCTTTCTTAAAAAACCTCCAAGTTTTGTTACTCTTGGATCATTATCTAGTTTAAAATTCTTATAATACTCTTCTTTTTGCTCAGAAGTGAAACTTTCAAAAATTTCATTTGCATTTGAATACATAGTTCTAAATTTATAAACTTTTATATCCTTTCCACCTTTACCTTTTCTTGTATGTCCAAAAACAATTTTTCCTGGTGAATCAAATTTAATTAAAATTGCAATAATAATATATATGGGACTTAATAATATTATGCCAATTAAAGAACCTATTATGTCAATTAACCTTTTTATTGCTAAATATACTTTTTTCCTCACTGAATTAGCCATAAAATTCCTCCCTAAATTCTTCCTACGCTTAAACGCTACTCAAAATAACATATATATTATATTATTAATTCTTCTTGTAATAAAGAAAAATATTATTTTTAAGAAAATATTAATATTTGTATTGAAAAAAAGAACTAATGTAAAATAGTCATAAATACTTATATCGTATTATATATCACATATAGAAATAATTTCTTCTATTCTATTTATAAAAGTATGATTTTGGGAAATATATTCATATCCTTTATCTATAATGCACTCTCTATCTTGTTCATGTTTTAAATAAAATCTAATTTTATTTATTAAGTCATCTGTATCTTTATAAATAACAGTATAATCATTAAAATTCTTTTGTATATATTCTATATTATCTACTAATTCGAAAGATTTTGTACCTATTATTTCAAAAAATCTCGGATTACATCCTTCTTTAGATTGTTTATTATGTATATTAATACATATCTTTGATCTAGAATATAAATTACTTACTTCTTTAGGTGATAAAAATCTATTTTTGAAATATTTTCTATATCCTTTTAAGTAATATTTAATATATCTCTTTGGCTTACTAGGCATTAAATACTTACCATAAATTTCAATATTACAATATTTAAATTCCTCTATTATTTTTTCAAATAATATTACTCTATGCTCATAGTTTGCAAAACTACCT
Source organism: Clostridium sp. CAG:265 (assembly GCF_000436575.1). Taxonomy (NCBI): domain Bacteria; kingdom Bacillati; phylum Bacillota; class Clostridia; order Eubacteriales; family Clostridiaceae; genus Clostridium; species Clostridium sp. CAG:265. The sequence continues at coordinate 31,694 of NZ_FR886641.1, read as the reverse complement.
ACAAAAGAAATATCTATACTTCTTTTAATTCCTTTAACATCATAAACAAAATTATCATAACATAGAGGAAGAAAATAGCTATCTATATTCTTTGTTTCTTGCAACTTTTTTATATCGGTTTTTTCAAACATAAATCTAAAATCATATAATTCTAAAGTATCCATTGATTGACTCTCTCTATATACAGAGTCCATCATCCACATTATCAGTTTACATCCTTTTTTCTTAATATATTCTAAAGTTTCTCTAGTAATATAGCTCCCTTTAATTACAACTATATTTTTTATATTATTCTTATCAACAAAATCAATTATTTCCTGATTAACTTTTTTACCATATTCATTTACATAATATTCTCTTTTAGCTTTAAGTAAAAATTTATCTACAAGTTTATTCCCTGTAACTGGAATATTTTCTTCTTCAAAATTTATTATATTAGTTTTAAAGCCTTTAACTTGAAAAGCTTTAGCAACACTTTCATTATAACCATAAAAATTAGGTCCTACAATTAAAACTTCTTTTTTGCTCATTTCTTACCTTTCTAAAAAACATATTTATTTTATTCATACATTTTTGCAAGTATCTTATACCAAGCTGTGCACATGGCATTTCTTCTTGCATATTTAGATATAATTTTGGAATATGCAAAAATTATTTTTCGCTCTAATGCTTTACCATTTTTTCTTTTATTATCAGCTGTAGATTTTAATTGCTCCGACTTATCAAAGTTTCTTATTTCTTTTTTTGATATCTTATCTTCAGAATACAAGCCATCTATAGAGTAACTATCTTTTCCGCACTTCAGTCTTTCCTTATATAATTTTTTTAAATAAAAAGCATTATATATCTGTGCTAATGTTTTATCTCTTGAAATACTATTCTTTCTTATTCTATATTGTAATAATGATTCCGATAAATTACTAACTTTATATCCAGCAGCAACAACACGGCAAATAAAATCATAATCCTCAGCAAATAAAATTTCTCTATACCCATTTACTTTCTGCAAAATACTTTTTCTAAAGAAAAATGTTGGATGTATAACAACATTAGTATATTTTAAATAATCTTTAATTTTATCACTATTCTTTACAACAAAAGTATTTTTCTGAATTATACAATTATTTTCATCAATGAAGTCAACACTGGTTCCAATTAAGTCTATGTCCTTATTAGCTTCCATAAACTCATATTGTTTTTTTAATCGATCAACATTTGCAATATCATCAGCATCCATTCTAGCTATGTACTTACCTTTTGCATATTCTAAGCCTTTATTTAAACTTTTTACCAATCCTAAATTCTTTTCATTCTTTATGTAGACTATTCTATTATCTTTATTACAATATTCATTTATTATTTCTTCTAATAAAGTATTATTAGGATTATCTAATATAAGAATAAATTCAAAGTTTTCATAGCTTTGATTTATAATTGATTCCACAGCTTCCCTAAACCAGCGCTCTTCCTCATTATACGCTGATAATATAACAGATACATCTATTTCTTTCATATAATTCACCACCTTAAAAAGCTTATATAGGGACTACCCAACGGTAAGTCCCTTTAATCTTGATGAAAATGCAATATATCCTTTTCTTATTTTTTCTTTATTAAATGTACATATTCCTATAATAGTATTTAATACATGGAATACCTCTGCTTTAATAAAAAGAATACATATATTAAAGTCAAAGTTAAATTTACAAAAAGCTCCAAAACCCAAGCCATAACTTTTAACTTTTCCTTCATTCATATTTGTATCTGAACTATAATGAGGATGATATATCTGCACTTCTGGTTTATATACTATATTCTTACTACTCTTTAAAGCTCTATAAAGTATATCACTATCTTCACATGAGCCTAAATAATTACCTGCACCTAACTTTTCATTAAATCTTAAAGAAGAACCATTTCTATAAAACATAGTTACTGATGAACATTTAGTATAAAAATTAGATTTACTGATTTTTATTTCTTCTTTAGGCCACTTTCTTAATGAATCTGAACCATCTCTTTCAACTATTCTTCCCATAACTACGTCAATTTCCGAATTAGATTCAAAAATATTACTTATAATATTCAATGTATCTGGTAGATATTCACAGTCATCATCTGGAAAAGCAACTATTCCTTCATGGCTCTCTTCTAGACCAATATTTCTATTTTTAGCTAATCCTTTAACTGTTGATTTAATATGCTTAATATTTAAATCATTATGTCTTTCTATTATATGATTTAAATCAATCTTATCATTTTGATCAACTATAATTACTTCAACTAAAGATAAATCATAATTTGATTTTTTAAGACTGTTAAGAAAGCTTTCTACCTCTTTTTCTCTTCCATAAGTCGCCATAATTAAAGAAAATCTCTTCATCTCTTTCACCACTGTTTTCCTCTATATTTTCTTTTCCAAATCTCCAATACAATCCTATAAGAATCCATAATGGATAATATATATATGTGTCAATATTAAAGCATGCTAATAAAACACCTGCTACACTTGACATTAAAATCAAAGTTTTAATATCGTTATACTTAATATATCTAATTAATAAGGATATACCAATATATGCCCATAATGCTACCCAAATTAAAAAGCATATTATTCCATTTTCAGCATATATTCTAGCATGTAATGCAAATACAGTAGGCCAATATTGAGTTTGCTTTGGATCTAACCATCTAGTAACTTCACTTGATCTATAATCATCTGATTCAACATTATCTGTAGCATAAAAAGCATATTGTCCTACACCTACACCTGTTAATAAGTGTTGATTTCCTATTCTGAAAGCAGCTTTCATCATTGAAAACCTAGCTACATTAGACATATTATTTTCATCATTTAAAGACTCTACTACTGCTCCAACAGTTGCATTTGATGCAGTATTTTCATATTTCACCTCTTCATTAAATCCAACTTTATTAACTATGTTAGATGTTAAAAATACCAATGGGAATAAAAGAACTGTTATAAGCTTTTTCTTCCAATTACCTTTCATGATAATTATTCCAATTGCAAAAATAATAAATTCTAACCAAAAAATAAGTAATCCCATTCTTGATTTTGATAATAAAACTAAAGCTATAAAATATAGTGCATATACAACTGCTATTCCTTTTTTCCAATATTCCTTTTCCGTATAAATATAACTTAAAATCCATGGAAGAACAAATGCTGCATACATACCAAAATAAGATGCTTCTCCACAAACTGTTCTTATACCTCTAGGATATAATTCTCCTCTAGCATATAGTTGAATTACATTTGATACTGCTTTTAATATTTCACTGGTGTCTATAATATTTAACATATTAAGCATTTCAACAAATCCGTAGGCACTTGCTATTATAGTAGAAAATAAAATCCATCTTCTTATAGTCCATAATATTATTTTAGTTTTTCTTAAAAAATAATAAAAACAATAACTAGTTATAGCTCCAAAAACAAGCATTGGATATTGAAATACAAATCTTCTTATTCCTGTTTTCCCTTTAAATGAATTTGTCATTATATCACTAATGTTAAGTAATGAAAATATAAAACATAAAATTACAAAAGTTATTAATATATAAATACTTTTATCTTTAACTTTAACAACCTTCGATTCCTTTAATATATAAATAGCCATAATTGTTATCAATATCAACATAGGATAAGATGTAGCACTAAATGATAATTCTTTTAATATATTATTTAGATATGGTAAATTATTAAAAGGAATTAAAAGTATAGCTAAAGCCATTAGTACATATACTAATTTATAAATCTCATTTTTCTCTTCTATCATAATTTATACTCCTAATTAACCTACCTCTATTTATACTTATTATATTTATTTGTACATTTTATTATAATAATTTTGATATTCTCCAGATGTAACATTCTTCATCCATTCTTGGTTATCTAAGTACCATTGAATAGTCTTCTTTATACCAACTTCAAAAGCAGTTTCTGGATACCATCCTAATTCTTCTTTTATCTTTGTTGGGTCAATTCCGTATCTTCTATCGTGACCTTTTCTATCTTCAACATACTTAATTAATGTTTCTGTTATTTCCTTATCAACATTTTCGTTTAAATATTCAATAACAGTCTTAACTATTTGGATATTAGTTCTTTCGTTGTGTCCTCCAACGTTGTAAACTTCTCCAACTCTTCCGTTGTTTATTACCATATCAATTGCTTTAGCATGATCTTCAACGAATAACCAATCTCTTATATTCATTCCATCACCGTATACTGGTAAATCTTTGTGATCTAAGCAGTTATTAATTAATAATGGTATTAACTTTTCTGGGAATTGGAATGGACCATAGTTATTTGAACATCTTGTTATATTCATTGGCATTTTATATGTATCATGATATGCCTTAACCATTAGATCTGATCCTGCCTTACTTGATGAATATGGACTATGTGGATCAAGCGGCGTTGTTTCCATGAAATATCCTGTTTCTCCTAGTGAACCATAAACTTCATCAGTTGAAACATGTAAGAACTTAACTCCTTCTTTGTAAGTTCCATCTTCATTTTCCCATGCATTTCTTGCACAATTTAAAAGATTAACTGTTCCCATTACATTTGTCTTAGCAAATACTTCTGGCTCTCTTATACTTCTATCAACATGTGATTCTGCTGCAAAATGAGCTACATAGTTTATTTCATACTTTTCAAATAATGATGATACTAATTCTGCATCACAAATATCTCCGTGCACAAATATATGTCTAGGGTCATCTTGGATTGACTTTAAATTTTCTAAATTTCCTGCATAAGTTAACTTATCTAAGTTTATTATTCTTATGTTTTGGTATTTTTTTAGCATATATAATACAAAATTTGAACCTATAAATCCTGCTCCACCTGTCACTAAATATGTTTTCATTTCACTATTCTCCCTTATTCTTAATATTTTCCATGAAAGTTTCTAGTTCTTCTTCCCAATTTCTCATGTCATCACCAACTGTACATCTAAGCATCATATTATCAAGTGATGAATAAGTTGGTCTTTTAGCTATTTTCTTATTAAGACCTTTTATATAATCCTCAGTTGAAATAGGATTAACAACACAGTTTAATCCTGCAAGTTCCATAATTCTCTTAGCGAAATCATACCATGTACATTCACCTTTTGCTGTACAGTGGTATACACCATATTCTTCCGTTTCAATAAGTTTTAAAATATGATATGCTAAATCATTTGCAGATGTTGGATTACCTTTTTGATCATTAACAACAGTTATTGAATCTTTATCTTTTCCAAGTCTCATCATAGTGTATACAAAGTTATTTCCTTCATATCCATAAAGCCATGCTGTTCTTACTATATAATACTTAGACGAAAACTCTCTTACATAGTTTTCACCTTGTAATTTAGTCGTTCCATAAACACTTTGTGGCTCTACCTTATCATATTCTCTTAATTGAGTTTCCCTTAGCTTACCATCAAAAACATAATCAGTAGATACATTTAAAAGCTTAGAACCTAACTCTTCACAAACCATAGCTAAGTTTCTTGGTCCTATTGCATTTACCTTAAATGCTGCATCATAATTTTCTTCACAACCATCAACATTAGTAAATGCTGCACAGTTTATTACTACATCTGGTTTAATATCATTTAAATAATCTCTCACATTATCAAGCTTTGTTATATCTAAAACATCAACATCTGCTGCAAAAACCTCAGATGAAGCTACACTTTTAGATATTTCTCCAATTTCTGCTTTACCTGTTCTTATTATCTTTTGAAGTTCTTTTCCAAGTTGCCCATTAGCACCTGTTATAACTATTTTCATAACTTTTCCTCCATACCTCTCATTATTTTTCATATACAAAAGGAAGGTCTTGTTCTTTTAATGGCTTATGATTTTTATCTTTTTCTGACAATAATATGTCCAAACCTTCTATTGGCCACTGTATGTTAATATTTTTATCATTCCACGGAATTCCACCATCATATTCTGGAGCATAAAAATCAGTGCACTTGTAATTAAAAGTTGCAACATCTGATAAAACTACAAACCCGTGAGCAAATCCTTCCGGAACATAAAATTGTCTTTTATTCTCAGCTGATAAATACACACCTTCCCATTGACCATAAGTAGGTGAACCCTTTCTTAAATCTACAGCAACATCCCAAACTTCTCCTTCAGTACATCTTACTAACTTACCTTGAGTATGCTTCGTTTGGAAGTGTAATCCTCTAAGTACTCCCTTACTTGATCTTGATTCATTATCTTGTACAAAGTTCATAGTTAGACCTGCTTTTTCAAAATCCTTCTTACTATAACTTTCCATAAAGTAACCTCTATTATCACCAAATACATTTGGCTCTATAATATAAAGATCTGGAATCTTTGTTTCTATAAATCTAAAATTACCCATTTAATATCACTTTCCTTTTCTTAATAAATAAGGAAATGCATTGTATACTAAAACAACTGCAATAATTCCTAATGCCTTCATTGATATTTATTTCACTATTTTTTTAATTAAATCCATAATTATCTTATACCACTTAATTACTATTCAATTATATCCATAAGATATTTACCATATCCAGTTTTCATAAGAGGCTTTGCTAACTCTATAACTTGTTCTTTAGATATCCATCCTTTTCTATAAGCTATTTCTTCTAAGCAAGCTATGTAAGTTCCTTGTGTAGTTTGCACTGCTTCAACAAAATTTGATGCCTTTAGCATAGATGTGTGAGTTCCTGTATCAAGCCATGCCATTCCTCTACCTAATAACTCTACTGTTAAAGTTCCTTCTTCCATATATACTTTGTTTAAATCAGTTATTTCTAATTCTCCTCTTTCAGAAGGCTTTATATTCTTAGCTTTTTCCACTACTGAGTTATCATAGAAGTAAAGCCCTGGTACTGCATATTTTGATTTTGGATACTCTGGCTTTTCTTCTAATGAAGTAACCTTACCTTTTTCATCAAAACCAACCACGCCAAATGCTCTTGGATCCTGAACATAATATCCAAAAACAGTTGCTCCTTTTTCCAGTTTTGCTGCATTCTCTAAATGACTTGTGAAGCTTTGTCCATAGAAAATATTATCTCCTAATATCATTGCCACTGAATCGTTGCCAATGAATTTTTCTCCTATGATAAATGCTTCTGCTAATCCATTTGGATGTTCTTGTACTGCATATTCTATATTTAATCCAAATTCACTTCCATCTTTAAATAATTCTTTGAAATTAATAATATCTCTTGGTGTTGATATTATTAATATATCCCTTATTCCTGCAAGCATTAAAACTGACATTGGATAATAAATCATCGGCTTATCATATATCGGAACCATTTGCTTTGACATTGCTTTTGTTACAGGATATAGTCTTGTTCCAGATCCACCTGCTAATATAATTCCCTTCATATCTTTTACCTACCTTTTCTTATTTAAATTATTTTCTATTCTATTCCAATAACCTATATTACCAGAATACTTCTTCACTTTCTCTAGTGAAAGTTTTTTATATCTTTTTCCAAATCTATCTCCTAAAAATCTAGCAGAAAAATTTGGTATTATATTGAAAAACACTTTAAAATTCTTATCTTTTAGTGATTCAACTGCTACTACTTTTAGTAATTTAAATGCACTACCATTAGTCCCATACTGAGTAAGGTATGCATTATCACTTAAAAACGCTCCTTGATCAAAGTAACGTTTAAATAATTCATTAAATTTATAATCATGTGAATGAATAACTTCTGCTTCAGAATTGTACATTATTTTATAACCGTTATTTATAAGTTTATATGCAAGATACATATCTTCATTAGTCAATAAATCTTTTCCATCATAACCATTTAACTTAACATATATATCTCTTTTAACGGCAGAAGCTGCATCTGAGAAAAAGAAAGTAACTATTCCTAATCTTTCTGTATCCTTCTTAGATACAATTCTAGATTCCTTAGGATAATTATTTATTCTTGTGTATTTTTCAATAGACTGATTATCACATATTTGTCTTGAAAATGCCGCCTCACATTTCCCTTCATAAATAGGTTTGCATAATTTATATAACCACTTTTTATCTTTAATAATAATATCTTGAGTTATAAACACAATAATATCACTATCACTTTCCATTGCTGCTTTTTCTCTTGTCAAACTATGTGAAAAATCACTTATAGATATGATTGTTAATTCTGCTTTTTCTAAGTCATTTACTATTTTATCTACTCCATCACCTGTATCAGTTAATATATATTTAATTACTTTCAAATCTATATCTTCCTGCATAAGTAATGATTTATGTAATGAATTAATATATTGCTTTGATTTATATAAGGGACATATTACTGTTACTGACATAATAATCCTCCATTTTAACTTTCAATTTATACTGCGCCTTCTTTTTTAATAACAGATATAACTGTTTTAAACATAATTTTAATATCAAGTAATATTGATTTATTATCAATATAATACATATCCATCTCAATTCTTTCATCATAAGAAGTATCACTTCTTCCATGTGCCTGCCAATATCCTGTTACCCCTGGAATCACTGAAAAAAGCTTATCTGCATATTGTCCATATTTGCATATCTCTTTTTCTACAATAGGACGAGGACCAACTAAGCTTAAGTCTCCTTTTAAAACATTTGCTAATTGTGGTATTTCATCTAGGCTTGTTCTTCTTAGAAAATCTCCAATCTTTGTTACTCTTGGATCGTTATCTAATTTAAAATTTTTATAATACTCCTCTTTTTGCTCATCTGAAAAAGACTCAAAAATCTCATCTGAATTAGAATACATAGTCCTAAACTTATATATTTTTATATCACTTCTATTCTTACCTTTCCTAGTATGTGCATAAAATACTGGACCTTTAGAATCCAGTTTAACTAAGATAGCTAAAATTAAGAATACAGGAATCAATAAAATTAATCCTATAAAAGATAAAACCAAATCCATAATCTTCTTTGTAATTGAATATAAGCTTACCTTTTCATTATCTACAATATCTGTAGAAGCTACATTATTCATATTATAACCCTCACTTAAAAGATTTATTATTGTTTTCTTTATTTGCAACGTTGCATTAAAGTTTTCTTCTATATTTAACAAACAACATACGTTCTAAAAAACAACTATATTATAAAAACCACACCTAATATTGTTAGTGTAGTTTATACTTACTAATACTTCAAATTATAACTGTTAAGGCTATCCATTATGATACTATAATAGCTATGTTTTTGTCAATTAAATGTCATTGGAATCGTTTTCTTTATGGCATGTAACTTTTTTATTAATTTTGTTTATTTTAACTATATAACAATAATTTAACTATTTATTTAATGTATTATTAATTATATAATACTGGAGATACTTATACAATAATATATGTTGCCAAAAATATAACTGCACTTAGAGAAACTTTTTAATACAGATATAAAAAAAGAGCCTACTTAGGTCTCTTTTTTTATACTTTAGCTATCATTTACTAAATACCCATAGCTTATTAACTATATAATTTATAATCATCACTATTGCTGTTGTTATAACCAACCCTATAAATTTATTTAAATTACATAAATCAACTAATACATATAATATTCCTGTATTTAATCCAAGTCCAATAAGATTTAAAATAATAAACTTTATTGTTGTCTCTGTTGATGCCTTATCCTTATATTTAAATACCCATAAAGTATTCCATAAATAACTATTAACAGTACCTAAAATATATGCAATAATGTTGGCTAGTATATAATACATACCAAGTGCATTTAGAATAAAAAATATTATCCAATTTACTAATGTATTTATTACTCCAACCATGCCAAATTTTATAAATCTAATTACACCATCATTTATAAATTTCATGATCTTCTCCTCCCACTAAAGAATACAATCCTCCTATAGCAGCAAACATCATCACCGGCAAAATACAAACTAAATATCTTGACCTTGCTTCCCAAATAACTAAAAATAAAAATACTCCAAATATAGCTATTTGCACACATTGCACAATTTTATGCTTATCTCTATATTTAAATGCTGCAATTGAAGAAATAAATATAAGGGCTATAAGTGCTAAATTACTCATTTGAGCAATATAAATAATTATATTATTCTTTTCCCCAATTACATATTCCTCTACTTTATTATCTTCTAATGGCTGTCTACATAATTTATTAATAGAATAATATGTTCCATCATTCCAAGTAAACTTTATTTTTTTATCTAAAAATTCTAAATATCCCTTAAATCCATAATCTCTAAGTCTATTTTCAATTTCTTCTATATTAGCCTTCTTAGCTTTTTCTTTATCTTTAAAAGAAGAGGTAAAATCTACATCTTCTTTATTATAACCGCCATCACCTTTAAGTCCCATCATTATCCAATGAGTCATAGGAAGTCCTGCTTCACTATATTTTATAGGCATTACATAACTTGCAATAGCCTTATATCCTGAAAATATAACTAAAAATGAAATCAAAATTATTAAATTACTAACCAAACCTTTTATTATTTTGTTAGTGCATAATATATATATAATTATAGCAACTACCACAATAATTATATTAGTTTTTAATATAACACCTAATGCCCCAAACACACCTATACCTATTAAATTCCAAATCTTATAATATGATTTACTTTCATTATAATTATATAAAAATAATAATATTGCTACTGGAAATATCATAGTTGTTGTATCTGTATAAAGTATTGGAGAATAAGCAAATAATGGAATTATAAAAATAGATAAAAAACTAAATAATGTTGCCATTTTTAAATTAAATACTTTCTTAACTAAAATATATGTCAGCACTAAAGCTCCATCTATCATTATTATATTAAAAATGCTCCCCACAATAAGATAAACTATTTCATTTGTTGTAAATAAACTTATACATTTAAATAATGCTGTATACATAAGAAGTGCACCAATATTATTGGGATAAAAATTATAATAATATTCTGGTAATTCAAATACTGAATTAGCTATTCTATGAGCGTCATAAAATATAACTCCAAAATCCCAACTTGGTTTAACTCTGCAATATATAACAAAAATAACTTGTAAAATTAATAATATTATCCCAAATAAAATACTAATTTTAATCAATTTTTTATCATCTAACCTATCAAATATATGTTTTAATATTAATAATATAGCTAATATAATTATAGCCCCTAATACTACTATTAATTTATTCATAGGAAATAATCTTCCATAATTTGATGTAATGTTAATAAATAGTAAATATAAACTTACTATTGTAAAAACACATGCAAATATTTTTAATAAAATATTTCCTATACTATTTAACTTCATATTAAAATCCTCCTAAATCTATAATTAATTTTTTATAAACTTATCTATTATAAACTTAGGTCTCTTTTTAGTTTCAATATAAATTTTACCTATGTACTCTCCTATTATTCCTAAGCATAAGAGTTGAATTCCACCTAACATCCATATTGATACAACAATTGTTGCCCATCCTTCAACTGTTTTGCCAAGACACCATAAAGTTATAAAATATATTAAAAATAATAAACTTGTCGTAAACATTATAATACCTAAATTTAATATCAATTTTATAGGTTTTACACTAAAAGATGTTATACCTTCAAAAGCAAAAGAAAGCATTTTTTTAAGTGGATACTTAGATTCTCCTGCAAACCTTTCACTTCTCTCGTATAAAACCACATCACTTCTATATCCTATAAGAGGCACTATTCCTCTTAAAAATAAATTTACTTCCTCAAATTCTCCTAAAGCTTCCAAAGCTCTCTTACTCATTAATCTATAATCTGCATGATTATAAACTATGTCAACTCCTAAAAGTTTCATTACTTTATAAAATCCTTGTGCAGTAGTTCTTTTAAATACAGTATCTGTTTTTCTATCACTTCTAACACCATAAACTACATCACACCCATCAATAAACCTATCAATAAATTTATCAATTACATTAACATCATCTTGTAAATCTGCATCTAAAGAGATTGCTGCATCACAATAATCCTTAACAGTCATTAATCCTGCTAATAAAGCATTTTGATGGCCTCTATTTCTTGATAATTTAATCCCTGCAAATAATTCATCACTTTCTTTAAGTTCTTCAATAATACTCCAAGTATTATCTTTACTCCCATCATCAACAAAAGTTATTCTACTATCTTTGCTTATTTTATTTTCACTAATAAGCTGATTCATTTTAATTTTTAATCTAGCAGATGTTTCGTGAAGCACTGCCTCTTCATTATAACAAGGTAAAACTAAATATATAGTTTTCATTAAATTTTCTCTCCTTTATATTAATTTATAAAATTAATTCTTTTACAACTTATAAAATTATATCATAAATAATTAATTCTCTAAAAAACTTTAAAAAAGAACTCTAATAGAGTTCTTCCTCCTATTTCAAGCTCTTTAATATTTCAACACATTCTTTACCAGTATTTTGCCAACTTAAAGTATTTAGATATTCCTTTGAAACTTTATTTATTTCTTTTAATAAATTTGGATTATTAATTGCATTTTTAAACATTTCATAAAACTCATTATAATCAAATGATGTAACTAAAGCTGAACCTTTAGGGAAGAAATAATTAAAGGTTCCCTCCTTAAATTCAAATATAGGTAATCCTGTAGCTAACATTTCATATGGTACTAAAGATATATTTGTTAACGATCCAACCATCCCAAAATCTGAATTATTATATAACTCTAACAATTCCTCTTTAGTAAGCTTTCCTATATTTTTTCCTCCATCACATTTAAAATCAGTAGATTCACCATAATATTTAACATTTAAAGTTATACCATCTTTAAATAAGTCACCCTGCAACTTTTTAACCATATGTTGACATATATATGGTGCTCTTTTTCCAGTATCTTTAACATAAACAGCCATATTGAATTCTTTTTTATTAGGATACTCATCAAAATTTCTACCTTTATCATAATATTCTTTTCCCTCATAAGGGAAAGTAATTACATCTATTGGTGAAATTATTGAGCATTCTCTTTCTACCATATGCTTATTCCAAGCTCCTAAGCTTATCATATGGAATCCTAATTCATAAGTCTTTTGTGCAATTATAAAAGCTTCACCAAACATATAAAAATATGGCTCATAATCTTGTACAAAATACATTTTATATCCATCAATTTTTTTTGCATGATAAACGGTATCCCATTGAGTTGCAATTACTACATCAGTTTCAATATCTTCAATTAATCCATTAATAAAAGTCCCCTTATATCCTGATAATGTAGCTTTTGCATTATTTTTCATTTCTTCAAGACTTTCATTATCATAAATTGAAAAATATCTTACATCATAACCATTTTTACTTAATTCAGTACCTAATCTTAAAATTGATGTATGACCTCCACTATATAATGGCATTCCAGGAATAATAAAAGTTATCTTTTCTACTTTTTCTGGAACATTATTCTCAATAGGAGTAAAATCTACAACTTTCAAAATATTATCTATAAACTTTTTATAATTTCTTTGTTTTCTTAAATAGTTAACTTTTTTTAAAACTTTAATCATTTTTTACCTTCTTTATATAAATTATCTTTTACGAATTCTATCTATAACATTTTCAATTGCTTCAAATAAAAATTTATCTCTTAGTATGATTAATGATATAAAATAAACTAGAGATCCTATCGCTATTTGAAGTACAAGGAATAAAATACTAATTGGTGTTACATTTCCAATCAATCTTACAATTGCTAACATCAATATCCCACTTACCCAATACTTATATGTTTCTTTTATCCAAGTAAAATCAAACACCACTCTGGCAAACCAAAACTGGATTAATGCAATTGATAATTCAGCTGACACTGTAGCTATTACTGCTCCCATAGCTGCAAATCGTGGTATTAATAATAAGTTAAAGCAAAAATTAACTAATGCTCCTATACAAACAGATGCTGTATACTCTTTATTCTTTCCTATAGCTAGTAAATACTGTGTACCAAAAACATTACCAAGACCTATTATTATTACCAATACCGGTGAAATCTTAGTTAATGGAATTACACTTAAAAACTCATTACCAAAAAGTATTGGTACAAATTTATCACTTATCCCTATTAAACCAAAAGTTATCGGTATAGATAAAAAACTAATTACAACAAATGCTTTTCTTAAACTCTTTTTAACTTCATTTAAATCATCTTTACTAAATAGATTAGCAATTCTAGGGAGCATTACAATACCTAAAGAAGTAACAACAGATAATAATATTCTTACTATCTTTTGTGATTGATCATAATATCCTGCTTCTACTGCCCCCTTAAATAAATCTATCATTGTTTTATCTAAAACTGTATAAACTTGCGTAGCTATTTGCGGTACAAATAATGCTAGTATAGGCATAATGTGCATTGCTATTTTTAATTTACCAATTTCTTTAACTTTAAGCATATCCTTACCAACATAAAACCACATAATTAATTGACCTACAAACATTGTTCCTGCGTTAATTAAAATATACTTCCATAAATCATCTCTTGTTTTTACAAAAATAAATATTAATATTACAGAAATTATTTTGGCAAAAAAACTTCTTAATGATGCATTTTTAAAATTTTCAATACCCAGGAAATACCAAGATATATCAACAGCAGCTGCTAATATATAAAATCCTTGTAGCATATAGAAAACTCCATATTTGTGACTTTGCCCTAGTGTTAAAGCAAATACCATGTAAGCCAAAATACACCCAGTAAATTGAATAGAAAATATCTCCCAAAAAGTTTTCTTTAACTTATCTTTCTTCTCTCTTATAGTTGCTATCTTTTTAGTTGCATATATACTTATTCCTAAACTACCAAGCAAAATAAAATACTGTGTATTTGCATATGTAACAGTATTTATACCTATTCCATCTGCAGACAAAACTCTTGATACATAAGGTATTGTTAGTACAGGCAATAAAACTGAAGTCATTTGATATAATAAATTATACAAATAATTCTTCTTAACGCTCATGGTCATAATACTTGCACCTCTTATTCTTTATAATTATTTATTTTTCTATATTGATTGTCTTAAATAATTATTTATTAACTCTCTAAATTTGTCAATAATATAACCAATTTGTTAATAAAAGTTTTAATTAGATATTTAAAAAACAAAAAAGCCTACTTATTTCAGCAATATTTATACTAAAATAAGCAGACTTTAACTAAAAAAATACTATTTGTTTATTCTTCATATCCCTTTGGATTATTGCTTTGCCATCTCCAAGAGTCTTCACACATTTCATCAATTCCTCTTTCAGCCTTCCAACCTAATTCTTCATTAGCTTTTGTTGGATCTGCATAACAAGTAGCAATATCTCCTGGTCTTCTATCTACTATTTCATAAGGAATTTCTTTTCCACATGCTTTACTGAATGCATTAACTACATCTAGCACTGAATACCCTTTTCCTGTACCTAAATTATATGTTACAAGTCCTGGATTAGTTTCAAGTTTCTTTAATGCTTTAACATGTCCATCAGCTAAGTCAACAACATGAATATAATCTCTTACTCCAGTACCATCATGAGTTGGATAATCATTGCCAAATACTCTTAACTTTTCTAATTGACCTACAGCAACCTTTGTGATGTATGGCATTAAATTATTTGGAATTCCATTTGGATCTTCTCCAATAGTTCCACTCTTATGAGCTCCTACTGGATTGAAGTATCTAAGTAATGCAACATTTAAAGTCTTGTCTGCATGGCAGATATCTCTAAGCATATTTTCAATCATAAGTTTAGTTTGACCATATGGATTTGTTGCTGAAAGTGGTGAATCTTCAGTTATTGGCACTACTTTAGCATCTCCATACACTGTTGCTGAAGAACTAAATACAAAATTTTTACAGTTATATTTTCTCATTACCTTTAACATAACAAGTGCACTTGTTAAATTGTTATAGTAATATTCTAATGGCTTTTCTACTGATTCACCTACTGCCTTTAAAGCTGCAAAGTGAATTACAGAATCTATATTATTTTCTTTGAATATCTTTTCTGTTTCATCTTCTAAAGTTAAATCAACATTATAAAACTTAGTAGTCTTACCTGTTATCTTTTCTATTCTCTCTTTAACTATTTCTTTACTGTTACAAAGGTTATCTGCAATAATAACATCATAACCTCCATTTAAAAGCTCTACTGCTGTATGACTTCCTATATATCCCATACCACCTGATATTAAAACGGCCATTTATATACCTCCCTATTTTAAACATTAAATTGTTTACATTTTCATTATATACCTAACATACTACATAAATCAAACTTTATTAATCAATTTAATAAAGTTTTTTTATCATATTAAAATAAATATAACTAAGAAAGTCACTAAGGACTTTCTTTCTAAATTATCAATTATTCAAAGTGTTTCACTATTAATTCTACTATTCTTTCACAAGCTTTTCCATCACCATATGGATTTATTGCATGTGCCATTTTATGATATTCTAAATTATCAATTACTAACTCATTAGTGATTTCAAATATTTTATTTCTTTCAATACCTGCTAGTTTAACTGTTCCAGCCTTTACAGCTTCTGGTCTTTCTGTTTCAGTCCTTAAAACAACTACAGGTTTTCCCAGTGCAGGTGCTTCCTCCTGAATGCCACCTGAATCAGTCATTATCAGATAACATTTATTCATTAAATTTGCAAAGTCCACATATTCCAATGGTTCAATTAAAGCTACTTTATCTTCAATTCCTTTAAAACTTTCTCTTGCTAAATCCCTTATTAAAGGATTTTTATGCATTGGGAATATTATTTGCACATCCTTATTTTGCTCTGCCACTTCTCTCACAGCTGCAAAAATATTTTTCATTGGTTCTCCCCAATTTTCTCTTCTATGAGCAGTCAGCAATATAACCTTATTGTTCTTAAAATCTATTTTATTTAATTCTTCATTTTCAAATTTATGTTCTTTATTTATTACACTTAATAATGCATCAATAACAGTATTTCCTGTTCTAAATACATTCTCAACTATTCCTTCCTTAGCTAAGTTAACTTCATTACTTTCTGTAGGTGCAAAATGAAGAGTAGCTATGGCCCCTGTTAATTTTCTATTTGCTTCCTCTGGAAATGGTGAATACATATCTCCTGTTCTAAGTCCAGCTTCTACATGCCCAACTGGAACTTTATTATAAAAAGCTGCTAAAGCACCATTTAATGTAGTTGATGTATCTCCATGAACAAGGACAATATCAGGTCTAAACTCCTTAAGTACCTTATCAACTCCTGTTAATACTTTATTACATATATCTATTATTGTTTGCCCATGTGCCATTATATTTAAATCAAAATCTGGTTTAACATCAAATATATCTAAAACAGAATCTAGCATTTCTCTATGTTGTGCTGTAACACAAATTTTTGCATCAATTCGTTCGTCTTTTTCCAACAATTTAACCAAAGGACACATCTTTATCGCTTCTGGCCTTGTTCCAAATACCGACAAAACTTTAATCTTTTCCATTCTATACACCCCTTTAGGTAATCCTTTTACATTTTTATTATTATATAGGTTTTTTGCAAAGTCAACATCTTGTGGTATAATAGCAACATATTATAATTTCACTGCCTCTTAAGTGGTAAAATATTACTAACTTATGACTTTGAATTATTTATATATCCAACAAGGATACATCTAACTTATATATCATTTATCTTGGTAATAAGTTAGAAATAAAAATAGGAGGTGATTTTCTTGAATAGAAAATCAACAGTACTATCAGTATTACTTGCTACAACTATTTGCTTCACTAACATAATTGGATCATTTTCAGTTTATGCTGATGATTTAGATAATGAAAGACAAGCTATCTCAGAAAGCAAAGCCCAATATGACTTACTAGATGAACAAATATTGTCCCTTAATTCTGAAATTGCAAATATAAATATAGAAATAGACAATATCAATACTAAGCTAAAAGATAACGAAACACAAATTGCAAATACAGAAGCAGAAATTAAAAGTACAAAAGCTTTATTGGAACAAACAGAAATAGAAATATCAGAAAAAGAATCTATTTTAAGCAAAAGACTTAGAAATATCCAAAAAAGTAATCTAATGTCCAATATGCTGGCATACTTGCTTGCTTCTGAAAGCCTAACTGATATTTTTGACAGATTTGATGCTGTAAGCAAGATAGTATATCTAGACAAAGAATTAATTAGTGAAGTAAAAGAAAAAAAAGAAACTTTAACAGTTACAATGGATGAGCTTAGCAGTAAAGAAGCTTCTTTACAAGCTCTAAAAGAAGAAACTGAAAGTTCTTTAAAAGAATTAAAAAGCAAGAAATCTGAACAAGAAACAAAAATGGCACAACTTAATGAAGAGCAATCTAAAGTTTCATCTGTAATAGAAGCAAATGAGCAAAAACTTATTGCGTATTCTGTATCTATTATAGAAAACTCTAATACTATATCTGAATTACAAGAATCAATTTCAACTTTAACTTATTTAATACCTACTTTAAATAGCTCTACAGTTATTGAAGCTGCTAATAATAGTATTTCCCAAGGTAATCTTAAAGTTGAAAAAATTAATGCTGAAGAAAAGGCCAAAGCAGAAGCTGCCATTCCATCAAGAGGTGAATCAATGACTGTCACATTTACACCTGGGGCAAGCTCAGGTTCTACAGCCTTATCAACATTAACTATGCAATCAACAGCTTATACTGGTGGTACATTAACAGCTACTGGTACTAAACCGGTTTATAATCCTGGTGGTATAAGTACCATTGCTGTAGACCCTAGCGTTATTCCTTTAGGATCTAAAGTTTACGTTTCAGGATATGGAATAGCCATTGCTGCTGATACAGGGGGAGCTATAAACGGAAATATTATTGACCTTTACTTTAACTCAGAAGCAGATTGCATTGCTTGGGGAAGAAGAAATGTTACAGTTGAAATACTAGCTTTACCTGGTCAATGGTAATTCTAAAACTCAAAATAACAATTAATAAGAAATAAAGTAAAATGGCATTGGATTACAGTCCAATGCCATTTTATCTTAACTATTATTTCTTTAATGTATTTAAATATTCTATGAATCCATCTCTAAGGTCTTCTCTTCTTAATGCATACTCTACAGTTGCTTTTAAAAATCCAAGCTTATCTCCCACATCATATCTTGTTCCTTCAAAGTCATATGCATACATAGCTTCTTCATCAATAAGCTTTAATAATGCATCTGTTAATTGTATTTCTCCACCTTTTCCTGGCTTTGTTTCTTCAAGAATTTTAAAGATTTGTGGTGTAATTATATATCTTCCTAAGATAGCTACATTACTTGGTGCTTCTTCCACTGGTGGCTTTTCAACAAGACCTTTTACTTTATAAACTCTATCTTCAATATGAATTCCATTTACTATTCCATATTTATTAACATCTTTTGCTTCTACAGTTTGAACACCTAAAACAGAAGTTTTATACTCATCATAACAATCAATAAGTTGCTTTAAACAAGGTCTTCCTTCATTATATACTATATCATCGCCTAAAAGAACTGCAAATGGTTCATTACCTACAAAAGTCTTTGCACAACTAATAGCGTGTCCAAGCCCCCTTGGTTCCTTTTGTCTAATAAAGTGAATATCTACCATATCAGAGATTTCTCTTACCATTTTTAACATTTGTTCTTTACCACTTTTTTCAAGTTCTAACTCAAGCTCTACAGATTTATCAAAGTGATCTTCAATACATTTCTTACTTCTTCCTGTAATAATAAGTATCTCTTCTATTCCTGAAGCTACTGCTTCTTCTATAATATATTGGATTGTTGGTTTATCTACTATTGGCAGCATTTCTTTAGGCTGTGCCTTTGTTGCTGGTAAAAATCTTGTCCCTAAACCTGCCGCTGGAATTATCGCTTTTCTAATTTTCTTACTCATAATTATTCCCCTTCTAAAAATATCACTTATAAATTATACCGTATTTAATATTAAATACGCAATTATATTCTTCATAATAATGTTTATTATGATATAATAAATATTATTATACATTATTATATTTAGTAAACATTTTGTTATACTAAATGATATAAGAATATAGTAAGGAGTTTTAAAATGAATAAAGATAAAAAAACAAAAAAACTTCCTAAATGGACAAAGATAGTATTATGTATATTTTCAGCAATTATTCTAACTATAGCCGCCTTATATACTTATAGCTATTATACTGTTAATAATATAGTTAATAAGTCTGAAAAAATTGATCTTAAAGAAGATGAGTTAGGTGTAGTTGATGAAGAAGAACTAAAACAATATGATGATTATACAGAAATAATTAATATTGCTCTTTTAGGAATAGATAGTACTGATAGTACATCAGGAAGATCTGATTCAATTATGGTAGCTACTTTAGATCCAATCCATAATAAACTTAAACTTACATCTTTTATGAGAGATTCATATGTAAATATTTCTAACTATGGATATGATAAATTAAATCATGCTTACGCTTATGGCGGAGCTAACTTAGCAATTAACACTTTAAATACAAACTTTGGTTTAAATATAACTGATTTTGTTGCAGTAGATTTCGCTTCTCTTCCTAAAATTATAGATAGCCTTGGCGGAATAACTATTGATATAACAGAAGAAGAATTAAATTATATAAATGGATATATAAACAATATAAATTCTGTTAGTGGTACTAACTCTCCTATTATAACAACGCCTGGAGCTCATCATGTTGATGGCGCTCAAGCACTTGCATATTCAAGAATAAGATATACATCCGGAGGAGACTTTAAAAGAACTGAAAGACAAAGAACAGTATTAACTGCTTTATTTAATAAAGCTTTAAATGTACCTGCTACTCAATATCTAGATGTTATTTCAACTTTAGCTCAATATGCAACTACTAATTTAAATACTAATGAAATATTAAAACTTGCAACAAAAATAGGATCTATGGGCTTAAATGGAGTAACTATTGAACAAGAACGTTTCCCTATTGATGGCTATTATGAAGGCACTATGATTGATGGAATATATTATTTGACTTTTGATGCTACTGCTACAAGAACTCAAGTTATGAATTATATATTTAATGATCAGTTACCTCAATAAAAATAAAATGATGTGTCAAAGTACTCTTTGATTCATCATTTTTTATTTAAACACTATAACGAAAGAGGTTCATACATTATGAAAAAATTAAAGAAAATCTTATTACTCTCATCTATTGCAATTATTTTAATAACTTTATCAATATTTGCTTTTATAAAAACACTTAGTTCTAAAGTTGAACGTATTGATATTGATAGAACTTCCATTACTGAAG
The DNA here is from genome assembly GCF_000436575.1 of Clostridium sp. CAG:265. Classification (NCBI taxonomy): domain Bacteria; kingdom Bacillati; phylum Bacillota; class Clostridia; order Eubacteriales; family Clostridiaceae; genus Clostridium; species Clostridium sp. CAG:265. The sequence continues at coordinate 10,348 of NZ_FR886641.1, read as the reverse complement.
TTTCTAAAGGAACTGTTCCTGAAAATAGCGATGAAGTTATTACAATGGCTTTACTAGGTGCTGATTATAGTAATAATAATGGTGCAGCTGATGTAACTATGCTTTTATCCATTAATAAAAAAACAAATGAAATTAATTTATGTTCTTTGATGAGAGATATGTATCTTGATCTTCCTGATGGTGGAATGTCAAATTTAAACTATACATTAAATGATGGTGGTGCAGAACTCTTACTTAAAACTATAAATTATAATTTTGGCTTGGCTATAGATAAATTTGCACAAGTTAATCTCCACACTCTTCCTATAATAATAGACAAGCTAGGTGGTTTAGAACTTAATATTTATAGTGATGAATTAAACTATATAAATAATTATATTGATAATATAGATTCAGAAAATAATACATCTACAGAACATATAACTACCACTGGAACTCAACTTTTAAATGGTACCCAAGTTGCAGCATACTGTAGAATAAGATATACATCTGGTGGTGATTATAAAAGAACTGAACGTCATAGAACTGTTATAAATGCACTATTTAATAAATTTAAAAATATATCATTAACTGAAGGATTATCTTTAAGTAATGAAATTTTAGGACTTGTTTCAACAAACCTTACTGACAGTGAAATCATTTCCATAGGAGCAACTCTTTTATCTATGAACTCTGCCTCTATTAATCAAGGAAGATTTCCTGAAGATGGCGATCACTATACTGAATGGACAGACATGTATCATATGATAATAGATACAGAAACTACAAGAGAAAAACTTCAGTCTTTCCTTTATGAATAACTATTTTAAGATTTAAAGGACTGTTGAAAGAATTGTGTAATATCACTTCTTTAAACAGTCCCCATAGTATAGCTAATCTTAAAGTATTTTATTTATATTATAGTTCTTAAATATTCTATAAATCCATCTCTTAATTCTTCTTTTCTTAAAGCATATTCTACTGTGGCTTTTAAGAATCCAAGTTTATCTCCAACATCATATCTTGTTCCTTCAAAATCATATGCATACATAGCCTCTTCTTCCATAAGAGTTAATAATGCATCTGTTAATTGAATTTCCCCACCTTTTCCTGGTTTTGTATTTTCCAACACCTTAAATATTTGTGGAGTTATTATATATCTTCCTAATATGGCTACATTTGTTGGTGCTTCTTCCACAGCAGGCTTTTCCACTAAGCCCTTTACTTTATATACTCTATCTTCAATATGTAATCCATCAACTATTCCATATTTATTAACATCTTTTTCTGGTACTGTTTGCACACCTAAAACTGATGTCTTATATTCATCATAACAATCAATAAGTTGCTTTAAGCAAGGTTTTTCTTCGTTATATACAATATCATCTCCAAGAAGTACTGCAAATGGCTCATCTCCTACGAAAGTCTTAGCACATTGAATAGCGTGTCCAAGCCCCTTTGGTTCCTTTTGTCTTATAAAGTGAATATCCACCATATCTGATATATCTCTAACCATTTTAAGCATTTCTTGCTTTCCGCTCTTTTCAAGTTCAAGCTCTAATTCAACAGATTTATCAAAGTGATCTTCAATACATTTTTTACTTCTTCCTGTTATTATAAGTATTTCTTCTATTCCTGAAGCTATTGCTTCTTCTATTATATATTGAATAGTTGGTTTATCAACTATTGGTAACATTTCCTTTGGCTGTGCTTTTGTAGCAGGTAAAAATCTTGTTCCTAATCCTGCTGCTGGTATTATTGCTTTTCTTATTTTCTTTGTCATAATTCTTCCTCTTTTAAAATAGAATTGTATTTATTATATATATTCCTATTGCAGATTAACTTTTTCAATTTGTCTTATTAAATGTAATGTTTCTTTTTACTCTTTTATTATATTTTTTATATACGTTACAATACTTTGTTTCTTTAATATTCTATAACACATCTCAGTAATTATAAAATATGTTAATGCACCTATAACTCCCTGTACTATATTAGTTAAAATTCCTGGCCCCATAGCATTACCTATAATTCTAACAACTATATACATACTCACCGCTGATGGTATAAATAATAATATAGGTTTTATAAATTCTTTTGGCTTTATAAAATCTTTTATTAAATAAATTTGCACTATAGTTACTGTAAATTCAGCAATTATTGTTGATATACAAGATCCCATTGCACCAAATCTTTTAATAATGACTAAATTTAATATAAAATTCATTACCGCACCAGAAGTCACTGATATAGTAAATTCTTTTGTTTTATTTAATGGAACTAATAATTGCATTCCTAATACATTGCTCCAACTTATAGCTAATATTATTAATGAGCTTATTATTATTAGATTTTCAATTCCTGAAAATTTATCTGTAAAAAACCAAGGTGATAATTCTTTAGCTACTCCCATTAATCCAAACATCAACGGAATAGATAGTGCACTTACAAAGAAAAAAGAATTTTCAACATAATATCTAACCTTTTTCATATCTCCACTAGCAACTGTATTAGCTATTTTAGGCATCATTACAGTTCCAATAGCAGTTGCTATAGTTAGTACTACCTTTACTATTTTTTGAGAATTTTCATAATATCCAACCTGTATAGTATCCGTTATCATCCCTAACATTGTTCTATCTAATAAAACATAAATTTGTATTGCTATTTGTGGTACAAATAAAGCTAATGATGATTTTAGGTGTAAACTTAATCCACTAATTTTTATTTTTTTAAATCCTATTGTTTTAGGTATGTAGAACCAAAATGTCAAATTACCTATTAAAGCTGATAGTGCAATAATAGCAGTATATATTATTGTATCATCTGATGATTTTACGAATGCAAAAATACTTGCTAAAGATGCTAATTTTACAATTGTATTTCTAACTACAGTTTTCTTAAACTGCTCTAACCCCATGAATAACCATGAAATATCTGCTATTGTAGCTAATATATTAATTCCTTGAACAATACATAACCATTTATAACTTCCATTATTAAATACTAATACAAATATTAAGTAAACTATAAGAGAGCTTATTGTAGTTATTAATTGTAATGTATAAATAGAATAAAATGTATTTTTTAATTTTTCTTTATTATCTCTAACATATGCTATTTGTCTATTACCATACAAACTTATCCCAATCATTCCAAATATAACAAAATATTGTACATTTGCATAAGTAAAGGCATAGTCTCCTATGCCTTCTGCCCCTAATATATTTGAAACATACGGAACTGTTATTAAAGGTAATATTATAACTAATAGCTGATAAGATACGTTATAAAGAAAATTCTTTACAACTTGCATATTAATTAAACCCCCTTAAATTCTTTTTTTACAGCATTTAACGCTTGTTCAATAACATGATGCATATCATAATACTTATATTGAGCTAGTCTTCCACCAAATATAACATTAGTTTCTTGATCTGCTAATTCTTTGTACTTAGTATACATATTGTTATTTTTTTCGTTATTTATTGGATAATATGGTTCATCACCTTTATTCCATTTAGCTGGATACTCTTTTGTAATAACAGTCTTAGGTTGAGTTCCATATTCAAAATGCTTATGTTCAATAATTCTAGTATATGGAATATCATATTCTGTATAATTAACAACTGCATTTCCTTGATGATTTTCTTCATCTAGTATTTCATGTTCAAATCTTAAGCTTCTATATTCTAAGGTGCCAAACTCATAATTATAAAATTCATCAATCATACCTGTAAATACTATTTTATCAGCAATTTCTTTAAATAATTCTCTGTTTTCAAAAAAGTCATTTTTTAATCTTACTTCAATTCCTTCCAACATTTTTTCAATTATCTTAGTATATCCACCTATTGGTATACCTTGATATGTATCATTAAAATAATTATTATCATAAGTAAATCTTACTGGTAATCTATTTATTATAAATCCAGGTAACTCAGTAGCTCTTGTTCCCCATTGCTTTTCTGTGTATCCCTTTATTAATTTTTCATAAATATCCTTGCCAATAAGCTTTATAGCTTGCTCCTCTAAATTTTTAGGCTCTGTTATATTAGTTTCTTCCAACTGTTCTTGAATCTTAAGTTTAGCTTCAGCTGGAGTTTTTACTCCCCAAAGTTTATTGAATGTATTCATATTAAATGGAAGATTATATAATTCATCTTTGTATATAGCTACTGGTGAATTAGTATATCTATTAAACTCAGCAAATTGATTTATATAGTTCCAAACCCCTTTATTACTTGTATGGAATATATGAGCTCCATATTCATGAACATTTATGCCTTCAATTTCTTTACAATAAATATTTCCACCTATATGATCTCTTTTATCTATAACCAAACATTTTTTTCCTCTCTTATTTGCCTCATATGCAAATATTGATCCGAATAATCCTGCTCCAACTATTAAATAGTCATATTTACTCATCTCAAATCTTTCTCCTAATTATACATTTTATTATAATAATTTTGATATTCACCTGAAGTAACGTTCTTCATCCATTCTTGGTTATCTAAGTACCATTGAATAGTTTTCTTAATTCCAACTTCAAATGTAGTTTCTGGATACCATCCTAGTTCTTCTTTAATCTTAGTTGGGTCGATTCCATATCTTCTATCATGACCTTTTCTATCTTCAACATACTTAATTAAGTTTTCAGTAACTTCCTTATCAACATTTTCATTTAAGTAAGATATTACTGTTTTAACTATAGTGATGTTTGTTCTTTCATTGTGTCCACCAACATTATAAACTTCACCATTTCTACCATTATTTATAACCATATCGATAGCTTTAGCATGGTCCTCAACAAATAACCAGTCTCTTATGTTTAATCCATCACCGTAAACTGGTAAATCTTTATGAGCTAAACAGTTGTTTATTAATAATGGTATTAACTTTTCTGGGAATTGGAATGGTCCATAGTTATTTGAACATCTTGTTATGTTCATTGGCATCTTATATGTGTCATGGTATGCCTTAACCATTAAATCTGATCCAGCCTTACTTGCTGAATATGGACTGTGAGGATCAAGTGGTGTAGTTTCCATGAAGTATCCTGTTTCTCCTAATGAACCATAAACCTCATCTGTTGAAACGTGTAAGAATTTAACTCCTTCTTTCCATGTTCCATCTTGGTTTTCCCATGCATTTTTAGCACAGTTTAAAAGATTTACTGTTCCCATAATATTTGTCTTAGCAAATACTTCAGGTTCTCTTATACTTCTATCAACGTGAGATTCTGCTGCAAAATGAGCAACATAGTCTATTTCATATTTTTCAAATAAAGAAGTAACTACTTCATTATCACATATATCTCCATGTACAAATATGTGTCTTGGATCATCTTGGATTGACTTTAAGTTTTCTAAGTTTCCCGCATAAGTTAACTTATCTAAGTTAATTATTCTAATATCTTCATATTTCTTTAACATGTATAATACAAAATTTGAGCCTATAAATCCTGCTCCACCAGTTACTAAATAAGTTTTCATAAATAAATTCTCCTTGTATATCCAAATTTTAAGTTTATCAATAATTTAATAATTATTTTTCAACGTTATCCATGAAAGTTTTTAAAGCATCTTTCCAATGTCTCATTTCATCACCAACAGTGCATCTAAGCATCATATTATCAAGTGATGAATATGCTGGTCTATCAGCTGAATTAGGATACATACTCTTATATTCTGCTGAAGTACATGGATTAACTTTGCAATTTCTTCCTGAAAGCTTCATTATTTCTGATGCAAAGTCATACCAACTACATTCACCTTTTCCAGTACAGTGGTATATTCCATATTCCTCTGTTTCTATAAGTTTTAATATGTGATATGCTAAATCATTTGCATGAGTAGGATTTCCAAGTTGATCATTTACAACACTTAGAGTATCTCTATCTTTTCCTAACTTCATCATTGTATAAACAAAATTATGTCCTACATATCCGTAAAGCCAAGCTGTTCTAACTATATAATACTTTGATGAGAATTCTCTTACGAATTCCTCACCTAAAAGCTTAGTTTTTCCGTAAGAACTTACTGGAGCAACTATGTCTGATTCATTTAATGGCGTGTCTCCAACACCCCTAAATACATAGTCTGTTGAAACTTGAACTATTTTAGCTCCTATTTCTTCACAAACCCTAGCTAAGTTTCTAGGGCCTAAAGCATTTATTTTAAAAGCTAAATCCTTATTTGCTTCACATCCATCAACATTTGTTGCTGCTGCACAATTTATAACTACATCTGGTTTTACTTCTCTTAAAACAACTTTAACTTGTTCTAAATTAGTTATATCTAATTTATCTACATCTACAGCAAAAACTTCTGCAGTTTTAATTTGCTCTGAAACTTCTCCTATCTCAGCAGTGCCTGTAGTTATTATTCTTTGAAATTCATTCCCTAATTGCCCATTTGAACCCGTTATTAATATTTTCACGCGATAACCTCCACTACTTTTTACTTACTTATTATAAACAAATGGTAAGTCTAGCTCTTTGAATGTTTTTTGTTTTTTATCTTTTTCTGAAAGTAAAACTTCTTCAATTCCATCTAATGGCCATTCTATAGCAATATCTTCATCATTCCATAAAACTCCGCCATCATGCTCTGGTGAATAGAAATCTGTACATTTATAGTTAAATGTTGCAGTTTCAGATAAAACTACAAATCCATGTGCAAAACCTTCTGGCACATAGAATTGCCTCTTATTTTCAGCACTTAAATATACACCTTCCCATTGTCCGTATGTAGGTGAACCTTTTCTTAAGTCAACAGCAACATCCCATACTTCACCTTCTGTACATCTTACAAGCTTCCCTTGTGTATGTTGTGTTTGGAAGTGTAATCCTCTTAAAACACCTTTTTTAGATCTTGATTCATTATCCTGAACAAAAGTCATAGTTAAACCTGCTTTATCAAAATGCTCTTTATTATAACTTTCCATAAAGTATCCTCTAGCATCTCCAAATACCTTTGGTTCAACTATATATAAATCAGGTATTTTTGTTTCTATAAATTTAAAATTTCCTACTTCAACCATATCCTAACCCCCGTAGTAACAACTTCTTTTATTTATGCTTTACTTTCAACTTCCTCCACTATATCAACTAAATATTTACCATATTCAGTTTTCATAAGAGGCTTAGCCAATTCTTTTACTTGTTCTGTACTTATCCATCCTTGCCTATAGGCTATTTCTTCAAGACAAGCTACAAATGTTCCTTGTGTAGTTTGCACTGCTTCAACAAAGTTAGATGCCTTTAACATTGATACATGAGTTCCTGTGTCAAGCCAAGCCATACCTCTACCTAATAAATTAACTTTTAAAGTTCCTTCTTCCATATACATCTTATTTAAGTCTGTTATTTCAAGTTCACCTCTTGGCGAAGGCTTTGATTCCTTTGCTTTTTTTACTACTGAATTATCATAGAAATATAATCCTGGCACTGCATATTTTGATTTTGGCTTCTCTGGTTTTTCTTCTAATGAAGTCACCTTACCACTTTCATCAAATCCAACTACTCCAAAAGCCTTTGGATCTTGAACATAGTATCCAAATACCATTGCTCCATTTTCTAATTGTGCTGCTTCTTTTAAGTGATCACTAAAGCTTTGACCATAGAATATATTATCTCCTAATATCATTGCTACATTATCATCGCCAATGAATTCTTCACCAATTATGAATGCTTCTGCTAATCCATTAGGTTGCTCCTGAATTGCATATTCAATGTTTAGACCATATTCTGAACCATCTTTAAATAATTCTTTAAAGTTAACTATATCCCTTGGTGTTGATATTATTAAAATATCTCTTATACCTGCTAACATTAATACTGACATTGGATAGTAAATCATTGGTTTATCATATATTGGTACCATTTGCTTTGACATTGCTTTTGTTACTGGATACAGTCTTGTTCCTGATCCACCTGCTAAAATAATTCCCTTCATCCTAATTAATCCCTCTTTTCTTTTTTAATTCTATTAATATACGTTTAATATCTTCTTTTAACATCTTTTTTTGTGAAAATGGCTTTTCAGTTTGATATACCTGTAACCATTTAATTCTTAATGATTTATGTCTAACCCATACGTTTAGCAATCTTTCACTTAAAAATCCAAATACTCTTGCCTCAAGTGGTGTATAAGAAGATATATCTATCCTTTTTTCTAATTCAAACAGTATATCAAATAACCATTTACAATACTCATCAAAGAGACTTTTAGTAGTTACAAGCATATTTAAGTATGAAGCAATATTTCCATTCATTACATAATCATATTCTTCAACATATTCAGGATATAGCTCATATATTACATTTCTTAATTCATCTAAATCTTTACTTTTTCCATCTGTGCTTAAGTACCATTCTTTTACACTTTTGTTTTCTGAAACCCAAGGTGTAGGCAAAATAATATCATACTTTTTCAATATCTTTTTAGCTTTATCTGAAGTTAAATATCCACTTTCATTTTTTACAAAACGATTTTTTATAAAAAATCTACGGTAATGGCATATTCCAACATAATCTGAATTGTGATAATTCCTCCATATCCAATACATTGCCGTTAATTCACAATAATTTTTGTTTTTAAATGAAATATTATCATCATTATTATCATAATATGCTTCTTTTAAATTTAGATTATTATTTCCAACAATAATCGGATGATAGTTTTCTATATTAGGTTGATTAAAACTTTTATGCGTCACTATAAAAAACGTACAATCTTTCATAATACCCTCCTTATGTATAAAACAATTAGTCTATTGCATAACCCCCAAAACCTTGTTTTGGTGTGGTTTTACAAACTCATTTTTTCAAGTTTTCCCCCACCAATAATTAAATTTGTTTATTTAGGATATACTAAATAAAACGAATGATTAGGAGGGACTCCCTTGAAAACAAATTTAAATCAATTATCTTTTACTAACATATATTCAAATGTTGATGAATACTTTCAGCAAGATAAACCTAAGTTAATTAAATTATTTGAACAACATATTGATTTACAAAATTTAATACCACAAAGCTTTTATAACCATTATCATTCTGATACTGGCCATCCTAGAATTTATAAATTATCTTCTATGATTTCAGCTTTAATTCTTAAATCAATGCTATCAATTGCTGATACTTCACTTTTTATAAACATTCTTAATCTTAGTTCAGAACTTCGTGATATTTGCGGTTTCACTACGCTTCCTAATGCTTCACAATTTTCTAGATTCAAAATCAAATTTGAAAAAGATTTAAAAAATTTTTTTTGATTATTTAGTTGAAATTACAGATCCCATTTGCGATGAAATAAATTCATACTTAAATGATATTTTAATTGTTGATACTACTGGCATAGAAGCCTATGTCAATGAAAATAATCCTAAAAAATTTGATACACTATTTCGTCAATGTAAAGCATTGAGCAAAAATAATCTAACATTTAATGCTCATTCATTTGCTTGTAGTAAAATGCCTAAAGTTTCATATGCAAACCCTGATATTAAACTTTCATATATGAATGGTCATTATTGTTATGTTTTAAAAACTTCAATAGTTACAAATGGTCTAGGTATAATCAGAGATATAGATTTCCTAAATGATAAATCAACTAATATCACCGAAGCAGCTACCGCTAGCGAAGCTAAAGATACATATGATGCAAAATCTCTAATTCCAACATTAAATAAATTTTTCTCCAAACATGATTTTGAATATAAATACTTTCTTGGAGATGCTGGTTTTGATGCTGTTGATAATTATAAATACCTTTATAAAGATAAGAATATAATACCCATAATCCCGCTACGCAGGGCGCCATCATCTCCTATGCCTGGATTTAATGAAAATGGTGTACCAACTTGCCCAAATGATAATAAGCTACTTATGAAATTTGATGGAATAAGACGTGAAAAAGGACGTTCAGATAGAATTAAATGGATTTGTCCCAAATCTAAAAAAACTAGAATCAATGGGAAAACTCAATATATCTTAACTTGTGAAAATCCTTGCACAACATCTAAGTGTGGCAAGATTTATCAAGTTCCCATTGATAATAATATAAGAATACATACTGTTATTCCAATAAATTCAAGCAAATGGAATAATATTTATAAAACAAGAACCATCATTGAAAGAACAAATTTCATGATGAAATATCCACTTGCTTTACAGTACACAAAACTTAACAACACAGAATCACTTAAATCTGAAGTGATTTTATCAGCTATAACACAACTAATCGTTGTGTTAATAGCTAACAATATGAATAATACCCAAAATATATTATCAATAAAAAAGTTATATCTTAAAATTCGGTAATTATTTGGTCTTATGTCAATATTTTGGACACAAAAAGTC
>NZ_FR886640.1:34168-50444 GCF_000436575.1 Clostridium sp. CAG:265 | reverse complement strand
GACAAAATAGGTCACGTTGAAAAAGGAAAAATCTCAATATGGGTATGTTTGTCCATATTTCGAGTAGCAGCAAATTGATGAAGTATATATTAGCTATGTTAGTATCTTTTTTATTAGTAATAGGAATAATTCCTTTTTTAATGAAATTGTCTATTAAATATAATTTTACAGATAAACCAACGAAAAGAAAAATACATAGAGGAGAGATTCCTTTATGTGGTGGAATAGCTATGTTCATAGGATTTTTCACATTATACTTTTTTGTTTTTAGAAATCATCCTTTTGATGAAAAGTATGGAATATTTATCGGAGCTTTAATGATTTTACTTATCGGAATAATAGATGATTATAATAAAAGTATTGGTAAGGAATTTGGAATAACTCCAAGGATGATAGTACAATTATTAGCAGCTATTATAGTATATAAATCTGGTGTATCATTTGAAGGATTTACAAATCCACTAACAGGAATATATATTACATTGCCACCAATAATTCAATTTATTTTGACAATAACATGGATTTTTGGTGTAACTACTGTAATAAACTGGTCTGATGGCATGGATGGCCTAGCTGGTTCTTTATCATTTATATCAACATTGACTTTTGCAGCAACAGCAATAATATTAAATCAACCACCATCATTATATTTTTCACTGATATTAGCAGGAGCAATTTTAGGGTTTCTTGTATATAATAAGTATCCAGCAAAAATATTTATGGGTGACTCAGGTGCAAATTTTTTAGGATTTATCCTGAGCATAATTGCTTTAGATGGTGCTTTTAAACAAGCAACAATTTTAAGTTTAATGTTACCGATTTTAGCTCTTGCAGTTCCTATTTTTGATAATTTATTTGTAGTTTTCAAAAGATTTTCAGAAGGAAAACCTGTATATCAGGCAGATAGAAGTCAGATACATTTTAGGCTGCAAGAAAAAGGATTAAATATAGCTCAAATAGTGACAGTTTTAAGTGGTATAAGCTTAATTTGCAGTATAATTTCCATACTTTTATTAATGGTATAAAATAAAAGTATTTACAAGTAATGGATAATTTTATATAATTTAATAAAAACTTATCAAGAGAGGTGGAGGGACTGGCCCTGTGAAATTCAGCAACCTATTTTTAATTGAAAGTTGATAATTATGGATAAAAGTCCTAAGGGACTTTAATTATCAATTATTCATTGTTAAATATCAATTAAATTTGTGGTGCTAATTCTAACAATTTACTGAAAGATAAGGATGTGTAATGTGCTAATTATGAGCCTAAAGGATATTCTTTAGGTTCTTTTTAAGTATAAAAGGTTATAATAGGGGGCAACAATGAGAATTAATAATTTATTTAATGAGAAAAAATGATATTTTTCTTGGCGGTTTTTCGGCCAAAAGTAACATCTTATATAGAGACAATTTATAAAATGTTAGAAGAGCTTAAAGGAGTAAGTCCAGATTATATTAGTGTTACTTATGGAGCAGGTGGGCCAGCTACAAGTAACAGGACTTTAGACATAGCATCTCTTATTAAGAATAAGTATAATATGGAGCCAATGGCACATTTAACATTCAAGCAGGAATTATGCCGGTAATCAATAAGAAGCAAGCGGAGAGGATTACTACTTTATGTGGATCAAATGTACCTAAGAAATATATTATTTCCTAGAAAATCAGTTACAGCAATAATTGGTGTAGGTAAAGAGCTAGTTAGAGAAATAGAATAATTTGATAATTGTAACAAAAATTGGGGGAATTAAAATGAAAGCTATATTAACTGTTATAGGAAAAGATAAAGTGGGGATTATTGCAGCTATAAGCAATAAGTTATCAAAACTTAAAATTAATATTTTAGATGTAAACCAAACTATATTAGATGGATATTTTACCATGATGATGATGCTTGACTTAAAGGAATGTACAGAAGAATTTGCAAATGTACAAAGAGTATTAAACAAAGAAGCATCCATATTAGGTGTTGAAGTAAAAATTCAAAGAGAAGAAATATTTAAATCAATGCATACGTTGTAAAAGGGGTGCAATGGTGAATACGAATAATATTTTAGAAACAATAAAAATGATAGAAGAGGAAAAATTAGATATTAGGACAATAACAATGGGAATATCACTACTAGATTGTATTGATTCAGACGGGAATAAAGCCAGGGAAAATATATATAATAAGATTATAAGGTGTGCAAAAGATTTAGTAAAGGTGGGAAATGAGATAGAGGCAGAGTTTGGTATTCCTATTGTAAATAAAAGAATTTCTGTAACACCAATTTCTCTTATTGCTGCAGCAACAAATGAAGAAAATTATGTGAAATTTGCAGAAGTACTTGATAAAGCAGCCAATGACTTAGGTGTTAACTTTATTGGAGGATTTTCTGCATTAGTTCATAAAGGTTATAATAAGGGAGATAAAATATTAATTAAGTCTATTCCTAAAGCTTTAAAAAGAACAAGTAAAGTTTGTGCATCTGTTAATATAGCTTCCACTAGAAGTGGAATAAATATGGATGCTGTTAAAGAAATAGGTGAAATTATTAAGGAATGTGCTGATTTGACAGCTCATGAAAATGCAATAGCTTGTGCTAAACTTGTGGTTTTTGCCAATGCAGTAGAAGATAATCCGTTTATGTCTGGAGCCTTTCATGGAGTTGGTGAAGCAGATACGGTAATTAATGTAGGTGTAAGTGGACCAGGTGTTGTGCAAAGAGCACTGGAAAAAGTAAAGGGAGAGCCCCTTGATGTAGTAGCTGAAACAATTAAGAAGACAGCTTTCAAAATTACTAGAATAGGACAACTTGTAGCCAATGAGGCTTCTAAAAGACTTGTAGTTCCATTTGGTATTGTAGATTTATCACTGGCACCTACTCCAGCAGTGGGGGATTCTGTTGCACATATTTTAGAAACTATGGGCTTGGAAAGTGTAGGTGCTCATGGAACTACGGCAGCCCTTGCAATACTAAATGATGCAGTGAAAAAAGGTGGTGTAATGGCGTGTAGTCATGTAGGTGGATTAAGTGGAGCATTTATCCCAGTATCAGAAGATGCTGAAATGATTAATGCAGTAAACAAAGGAACACTTAACTTAGAAAAACTAGAAGCTATGACAGCCATATGTTCAGTGGGGCTAGATATGATTGTAATTCCAGGAGATACTAAGGCATCTACCATATCAGCCATAATAGCTGATGAAGCAGCTATTGGAGTAATTAACAATAAAACAACAGCAGTAAGAATAATACCAGCACCAGGATATAGTGAAGGTGATATGGTTCGGTTTGGAGGATTGCTTGGTAGTGGACCTGTCATGAGGATTAATGAAGCATCATCTGAAGAATTTATAAAAAGAGGGGGAAGAATTCCAGCTCCAATACATTCTTTTAAAAATTAAAAAAATAAAGTATTGCTTGTCCGTAGATATTTTTATTGATAAAAATATCATAATTGATAGGCAATACTTTTATTTTTCAAGTAAATTTCATAAAAGTATTTTAATTATAGGGAGTTTTGGAGATAATATAAATAATTGTATAGAAATATAAAGTTATTTCTAAAATAATTTTTTATTAGCAAGGGAGCATTCAAAATGGAGGAGAAAATTAAAATAGAAAGTATAGTTCTCAATGATAAGAGAAAAAAGATTATGAAAGAACTAGAAGAAAAGAGAAAAACACAAGAAGAAGTAATTAATATGCTTAAAATCCTTACCAAAGAATCTAAGGGAGGATATAATCAAGAAAAAGAAAATGTGGAGAAAATATATAAAATATTAAATAAAGAAATTGAAAGTTATGAAGAGGCCCTTAAAAATCCATATTTCGGCAGAGTTGATTTCACTGAAAGATTAGGAGACCATGAAGAAATATACATAGGTAAAAAAGGTATTTCATCTACCAGTGATGGTGATGAAATTGTAGTTGACTGGAGGGCTCCTGTGGCTGATCTTTACTACAGTGGTACAGGGGGTAATGCTTACTATAGAGCACCTATGGGAGTTATAGAAGGTGAACTTGAACTAAAAAGAAAGTTTCTTTTTGAAGACAAGAATATCAAACAAATATTTGATGAAGAAATAAATAAAATACTTATAAACGGCTTAGAAGGAGAAGAACTTGTTGATGAGTTTTTAAAGATAAATCTTGAAGAAAGTCGTGGTAAAAAACTTAAAGAAGTGGTGGCAACCATACAAAAAGAACAAAATGATATTATAAGGTGGCCAAAAAATCTTCCTCTTATAGTTCAAGGAGCTGCAGGTTCAGGAAAGACTACCATAGCACTACATAGATTAGCTTATCTCTTATATAGATATAGAGAGTCTATGGAAGGAAAAGATATTTTGGTACTTGCTCCCAATAAACTATTTTTAGATTATATTTCAGATATACTTCCTAACCTAGGAAGTACAGATGTAAATGAAACTACCTTCCAAGAACTTGTTGTAAGTAAATTAAAGCTTAAAGGAAAGATTAGGACTAAGGATGATAAACTTAAGGAAATAATTGAGACAGCAGATATCCGTGAAAGAAAATGTATCTCCAATGCATCAAAGATTAAAGGTAATTTAATCTTTAAGGTTATTATTGATAGATATATAGCACTGTTAGAAAGTAGTTCTTTAGAAATAAATGATATAGAAATAAAAGGATATGTACTATTTTCAAAAAGAGAAATTACTAGACTTTATCTAAAAGATTTAAAAGCTTATCCATTAAATAAGAGAAAGGATGAAATAAAGAGATATCTAAGCTTAAAGCTTAAAGAAAAGACTGCTAGCTTAGTGGCAATGGTGGATAGGGATTGGCAAAGTAAGATAAATACTATTAAAAATACATATGAAGATGGAGACCAACGAAGAAAAAAGCTTATTGAAGTTTATAATGAAAGAGACAGTATTAAAGAGTATATAAAAAAAGAATCTAAAAAAGTAATGAATGATTACTTTAAAAATTGGCGTGGTATAACTTCCAATGATATTTATATAAATTTATTTAAAGATGATGAATTATTTGAAATTGCTACAGCTAATAGGATACCACGAGATTTAGCTGCATATATTAAGCAAGAGACCATTAAGAATTTTGAAAATGGAATTATTGATGAAGATGATTTAGCACCACTTTTATATATACATATGATACTGGAAGGTATTGAAGAAAAAGAGAAGTATAAGCATATAGTAGTAGATGAGGTACAGGACTATAGCCCATTGCAGATATTACTTATCAATAGTTTAACCAAAGGAAATTCTCTAACATTAGTTGGAGATTTAGCTCAGGGAATATATTATTACAAGGGAATAAGTAAGTGGGAAGATATAACAGAAGGTGTTTTTGAAGGGAAAGCTACCTATATGGCACTTTCACAAAGTTATAGATCCACTATAGAGATAATTAGATTTGCAAATGGAGCCTTGGAAGCACAAAACTTAGGTTTAAATAAAACTAAGCCTGTATTAAGACATGGTAAGGAGCCAGTTATTAAATATACTTCTAGTAAGAGAGAAAGTGTAATGGAAATATATAATGTTGTTGAAGAGATACGTAAAGAGGGGAAACACAGCATTGCTATAATAACCAAGACATTCAAAGAAGCTAAAGTCTTAGAGAAAGACATAAAGAGATATATTAATTTAGAGTATACGATTATTAAAGGAAATGAAAAAAGTGCACCATCCACAGATGTGGTAATAATTCCTGTATATTTAACAAAAGGACTTGAGTTTGATGGGACAATTATATATAATCCCTTAGAAAGTGTTTATGAAAATAATCTACTTAACCAGAGACTTTTATATGTTGGCCTTACAAGGGCATTACATTATGAATATATAATTGCAGAAGGCAAGCTTTCACAAAATATAAAAACCAACTAGTAAATTAAGAATTAAAAATGAAAAATTAGAAATGAAAGAACAATAATATAGAAGATAAATATAGTTATAAAACTTATCATCCATATAGTTCTCATGTTGATGCATTTGTAGTTATATAATGCAGGTTAATTTTTCATTTTTAATTTTTCATTATATAAAACTCTGTGAGTTTATTCCACAATTCATCACTCGTAATTCATCATTCATAATTAAATAAGTAAGGGGTTTTTTAGACTTCTATAAAAGTTATAAAAAACCTCTTAAAGTATATTGTATTATTATATAATAAAGTGTAATATGTAATGGGAGGGGTGATTTTTTTGAATTCAAATAGTAAATTAACGGAATATTTAAAATGGCTGCTAATTACTTATGTCTTTGTAGGTATAGTATTATTATTTTCAAGTAAATTAATTTTAGATTTAACTTTAAGTTCGTTTATAATAATAGCAGTGTTCGTAGCATGTACAGTAGGTTACGGAATTTTAAGATTAAATAAAAAGTATATAATTGTAGGTGGAGCTGTGGCGCTAGTATATGTTGCTTTAGGAATTATTTTAAGTCCTATAGTAATGCCAAGTGCTCATAGAAATTTAATAGGTGAAGTTGAAGAAGTAGATTTTTCAAGCGAAATACATCATATAGATTTAGCACAGCTTCCAACAATAGATAAAGAGCTTGCTTATAAATTAGCAGATAAAAAGTTAGGTGAAATACCAAGTTTAGGAAGTCAAGTTACCATAGGTAATTTAAGTCTTCAAAGCGTAGATGGATCACTATACTATGTTGCACCATTAGAGCATTCATCATTAATAAAATGGATAACTAATCATAAGGGAACACCAGGGTATGTAAAGGTTAGTGCCACTAATGAAAATGATGTTCAGCTAGTAACAGAATTAAATGGGGAAGAGTTAAAAATAAAATACTTAGAATCAGCATATCTTCTTGATGATTTAGATAGACATGCATTTTTAAATGATATGAAAGCTGGACATACAGACTATACTTTTGAATTAGATGATGATGGAAAGCCTTACTGGGTTATTACAAGATATGATAATGCCATAGGATTCTTAGAGCAAAAAGCTATAGGTACATTAATTATAGATGCTCAAACTGGAGAGTCTAATATATATGATATAGAAAATACTCCAGAATGGGTTGATAGAATACAAACAATGAGCTACATTAAAAACTATTTAAATAAATGGGGAGAATTAGTTCATGGTGTATTTAACTTTAGTGATAAGGACAAGCTAGTTAGTACCGATGGAATGAATATAATTTTTAATGATGATACATGCTATTACTACACTGGTATCACATCTGTAGGTAGTGATGAATCATTAGTTGGTTTTACACTTACTAATACAAGAACTGGAGAAACTACAATGTATAAGACATCAGGTGCTACAGAATATGCAAGTATGAAGTCTGCACAAGGAAAAGTACAGCAGTATGGATATACAGCAACATTCCCATATCTGATAAATATCCAGTCAGAACCAACATATTTTATGACTTTAAAAGATGCAAATGGATTGGTAAAGCAATATGCAATGGTAAATGTGAAAAACTATAATACTGTAGCTGTTGGAGATACATTACAAACAACATTAAATAGATATATAGAAAACTTAACAAGTAGCAATATTTCACTGGAAGGATCTAATAGCGAAGAAGTAGTGAAAGGTGAAATAGAAAGAATTGGTCTTGTGGTAAAAGATGGTGCTAGCATTTATGATTTAAAGATAAAAGGTGAAGATAGCATCTTTACAGTATCAACAGAGACTTCAAGACAAGTAGCTTTAAGTAATATTGGAGATATGGTTGAAATAAGCTTTATAAGAGTAGGTAATGGAGATTATATTATAAGTAATTCATTTAAAAACGTCACATTAGAAGGTTCAGAAAAAGGAAATAACACTGAAGAAAATAATAGTGAAGAAAAAGTGCAACAATAGCATATAGGAATAAAAACTGCTAATATGGATATTAGCAGTTTTTGTTTAGTAAGGAGGCTCAGAAATGCATAATAAGTGGGATATATCTAAAATAGAAGCTGTAATACAGGAGCTAAATAAAAGATTAGATTATCAGTGTAATTTAAAAATTGAGATTTCTAAAAGGGCTCAAAAGAGAATGGGAGCATTTTTTTATAGAAAAAATAATGGAAGAATTGAGCCACTAAAATTTGTTTTTGCTCAGTGTTTGCTAGATGGTTCATACAGTGAAGAGGTAGTTAAGGAAGTTATAATACATGAATATCTCCACTATTATTGTGATACAATTACAGGGGTAAGTAATGGACATAACAGCTATTTTAAAAAGATGTGCAGGATTATGGGCATTTCAGATAGTGCTACATTTAAGTATGACACTAAAAGAAAAAGTGACACAGCATATAAATACAAGATATATTGTAGCAAATGTAATAAATATATATGTGGTAATAAAAGAATAGACTTTGCTAATAATAAGGTTAAAAAATATATTTCATCTTGCTGTAAGGCTAAGCTTATAATAAAATAAGAAAATGTAGGCTACTATATATAGAAATGGTAAATGATATATAGTATAATGACATAAAAAACAAAGGGGATATGCTTTATGAATAATGAACATATGGAAAATGAAGAAAGACAAATCATGACTTTCTTAGATGAAGAAGGAAACAAAGTAGAATTTGAAGCAGTTGCTAGAATATTTTTAGAGGAACAAGAATATTTATTATTAGCACCAGCTGATGATACTGAATCAGAAGATGTGTTTGTATTTAGAGTAGATGAAGTTGATGGTAAAGAAGAATTAAATCTTGTAGAAGATGATAAAGAATTTCTTGCCGTTAAGAAAGAATACAAAAAATTATTATATTAAGAGAGGTCATTAAAGTGAACATTAAGGATATAATAGATATTTTAAATGATAATGGATTAAGTGAAATTGAAGAGCTTGTATCAGGTGATAAATACTCTTTAATAAACTTTTATTTTGATTTTGATAAAGATGTAGAAGAAGCAGCAAAAGCTTATGCTGATGATGAAAGTACTGTTGGTAGTGAAGAATGGATGAAGGAATTTTATCTACCATATCTTTATGATTACGCCAATGATGAAGTTCTTGAAATAGTTGAAGAGATTATTGAAGATTTAGATGTAGAAGGTGAAATGATGGCCTTCCAAATGAATGAAAAAACAGCTGGCTATGTTCAATTTATGGTACTATTCAATGAAGAGGGTTACGATGTAGCAATAGAAGAGATTGTAAAGGAATATATGAGAAAAAATAAATTTTGAAAAGTAAAATATTACTATTGAACTTATTAAATAATTTGATATAATAAAAATATAGGAATCCTGATATGTGCGTTTAGCTTATGTTATTCAACCTACATTATATTTTTGGGATTTGCAATATGCTTGTAGATGTTGAACTTCCTTATGCAGAAGATAACAGAAGCAAGTTGAGTGAAACCCACCTGCGAGACGCAGGTGTGAGTATATAGGCCACCGGCATATTGGGAATAATCAGACTAAAACACTTTATATTGAGGACTTTTGTTCTTAATATAAAGTGTTTTTTTATTTTTATATATTTAAAAAAATTATAAAAAAATATAAAAACTATGAAAAATATGGTATAATTCTTAAGAATCCATTTAATAAATTATTATATATAAATAAATATGATGAAATAAGGAGAGGAATTTAAAAAAAGTCGAAAATTGTTAAAGTGGAATTAGGGGATTAAGGGGGATTAAGTTGTAAAAATGATTATTAATTTTGCAGATACAATTAACAGTGTGTTACAAAGCATTATGTTTGTTTATGTTTCAAATTACTGTAGTAAAACTAAAAGAAGCATACTAAGTATGGTAACTTGGATAGTAATTTTATGGGGAGTAATACAGGGAATTACACTAATTGTAGGTAATTCAAGTTTAGGCTCTATATTTATCCATTTAATAATATTAATTTCTGGAGCCATAATATTTAAAGAAGACCCTTTAGATGCTATGATAGGATTTAGTATAGTCTATTTATTAATGGGAATAGTTATGATATTAAGTTCAAATATTTATTTAGGATATGTGGTAAATAGAATTTCAGAAAAATATCTGGAAATAGGAATGCTTATATTTATATATTTTCCACAATACATATTATTTGCTATGATATTATGCAATATGAATTTTATAAAATCTATTTATAAAGTTTTTAAAAGTAAAAGTATATCAATAATATCATTAATTATAGTTACTGTTTTAATTGATTTTATAGTATCATTTAATGGATTAGCATATGATATGGATAATCCTTTATTTAAAGAATTCTTATTTATATTTTTAGGATTTTTTATGATAGGAATAACTATATATTTTTCAAATATTGAAAAAAAATCTAATCAAGTTTTAATTGCCAATAGCTTTTTAGAAAAAAAGAATGAAGAACTTAAAAAAATTAAACATGATTATGGTTCACAAATATCATATTTATATGGATTACATTTAATGAAGAAATATGATAAATTAGGAGATGCACTTAAAAATATTATAAATGATAATAGTGCTATTTCTTCAGAAGTAGATGTAATAAATAAACCAAATTCTAGTATAGCAGATATTGTTTATGGAATAGAACATAAGGGAATAAATATTATTATAAATGATGAAATAAATTTTGATGATGTAAATATTTCTGAAATTGATTATCAAAGAGTTATTTCTAATATATTAAGAAATGCAGTTACAGCATTAGATGGAAAAGGTATAATAGAAGTAACAACATATTATGCTATAAGATCTGTTATAGTAAAAATAAAAAATAATGGACCTAAAATTGATGAATCTATAATAGATAAAATTTTTGATACTGGATTTACTACAAAAGAAAATCAAAATAAAGAAAATGGATTTGGATTATCAATTACTAAGGAAATTATAGAGAGAAATAATGGTAGCATAAGTGTAAAAAGCAATGATTCTTTTACAGAATTTAAAATAAAGTTTCCTAAGAGAGAAATTTGAAGCAATATAAATAAATTTTTACGAAAAGAGGTGTTTAAGACATCTCTTTTTTTCTTGAACTTTTAATAAATAATTAATTTATAATTTGGAGATAAATAAAAAAGAAGTAATTTTGTAATATAAAGTTGATATTCATAAGAAAAAAATGTAAAATAATCATAAGAAGTTAATATACGAAAGGGAATGTTAAGATGGATTATACAAATGCAAAAATAGATGTAATAACATCTAGGATAAATGAATTATATAAAAAAAGCAAGGAAGAAGGATTAAATGAAGCTGAAAAAGAAGAACAAGCTCATTTAAGAAGAATTTATATAGACAGAGTTAAGGCGAATTTTAGAAGTCAACTTGCAGGAATAGAACCAAAAAATAAGCAAAAAAAATAAAAAGGGTGATAAATATTGTCAGTTGCAGTAGAAACGTTAATTAAAGATTTTGATTTGGAAGTACTAGTTGAAGGTGAAAAAGGTGTAGAGATAACTGTTAACGATATAAATAGACCAGGTCTTCAATTATCTGGATTTTATAATTATTTTGCTCCTGAAAGATTACAAGTTGTTGGTAAGGCTGAGTGGAGTTTTATTGGGGATATGAGTAGAGAGTTAAGAAGAAAAAGAGTAGATAAATACTTTAGTTTTAATTCTAAATGTGTTGTAATAACAAGAGGATTAGAACCACATGAAGAATTCATAAGGGCTGCCAAGAAAAATAAAACTTGGCTATTAAGAACAACATCAGTTACCACTAACTTTATTAGTAAAATGACCATATATTTATCAGATAAATTTGCACCAGAAACTAGATTACATGGTGTACTTGTAGATGTATACGGTATAGGTATACTGATTACAGGGGAAAGTGGCATTGGTAAAAGTGAGACTGCATTAGAACTTATTAAAAGAGGGCATAGACTTGTAACTGATGATGCTGTTGATATTAAGGAAATTGATGGAGAACTTATTGGGACATCTCCGAAAATTACTATTGGAATGCTTGAAGTGAGAGGAATTGGAATAATTGACATCACTGCACTATATGGATTGAGTTCAGTGCAAGAGTCTAAGGGTATAAATCTTGTTATGCATTTTGAGCATTGGAAGGATAATGGTGATTATGATAGACTTGGAATTAATCAAGATACTCAAGAAATATTAGGCGTTAATGTTAGAAAGCTTAGAGTACCAGTAAGACCTGGTAGAAATATTGCAGTAATTATTGAGGCAGCAGCAGTAAATTATAGACATTCTTTAATGTCAGATATAAGTGCTGTTGATATTATAGAAAGAAGGATGGAAAATCTAACTTTAGAAGATAATTAGGAGGAGAATATGGGTAATAAAAAAAATGCATGGTTAAAATTTGATAATACTAAAAAAGAAGAGATTTTTAGTTTTTGTGAAGGATATAAGAAATATATATCAGACTGTAAAACAGAAAGAGAATCTATTAAAGAAGCTATTTATTTAGCAGAATCAAAAGGATATAGAGATTTAAAGAATGTTATATCTGCTGGAAAATCTCTAAAGGCAGGAGACAAGGTATATTATAATAATATGGATAAATCTTTAGCTTTATTTTTAATAGGAAGCGAAAGTATTGAAAGTGGTATGAGAATTATAGGTTCTCACGTAGATTCACCTAGATTAGATTTAAAACCAAATCCATTATATGAAGATAGTGAATTATCTTTAATGGAAACTCATTACTATGGTGGAGTTAAGAAATATCAATGGGTAACCATACCTCTAGCTTTACATGGGGTAGTAGTTAAAAAAGATGGTACAAAAATAGACGTGGTAGTTGGAGAAGAAGAAACTGATCCAGTTGTTATGGTTTCTGATTTGTTAGTACATTTAGCATCAGAGCAACAACAAAAGAAAGCTACAGAAGTTATTGCTGGAGAAGATTTAAATATCTTAGTTGGTAGCATGCCTTTAGAAGGTGAAGAAAAAGAAGCTGTTAAGGCAAATATATTAAAATTATTAAAAGAAAAATATGATTTTGAAGAAGAAGATTTCATGTCAGCTGAAATAGAAATAGTTCCAGCAGGAAAAGCAAGAGATTTAGGATTAGATAGAAGTATGGTTGCTGGATATGGACATGATGATAGAATTTGTGCATACACTTCTTTATTAGCTTTACTTGAAACTGAAAGTACTAAAAAGACTTCAGTGGTATTATTAGTAGATAAAGAAGAAGTAGGAAGCATAGGAGCAACTGGAATGCAATCAAGATTCTTTGAAAATGCAGTGGCAGAATTAATGGACAGAGTAGGAGAGTATTCTGAACTTAAATTAAGAAGAGCATTAGCTAATTCTAAAATGCTTTCTTCAGATGTTACAGCAGCTTTTGATCCTAATTATGCAGGAGCATACGAAAAGAAAAATTCTGCATTCTTTGGTAAGGGATTAGCCTTTGCTAAATATACTGGAGCAAGAGGAAAAAGTGGATGTAATGATGCTAATGCAGAATTTGTTGCATGGCTTAGAAATGTAATGGATGAAAATGATGTTGCATATCAAATGGCTGAATTAGGTAAGGTTGACCAAGGTGGAGGCGGTACTATTGCTTATATTTTAGCTGAGTACGGTATGGAAGTAATTGATTGTGGTGTTGCACTACAAAACATGCATGCTCCATGGGAAGTTGCCAGCAAAGTAGATATCTTTGAAACAATGAGAGGATATAAAGCTTTCCTTATGGCAGAATAGTATAAAAATAAAGAAGAAATAGCTTAGTTACTATTTCTTCTTTATTTTTATAAATTTTTAGCTAAGCTTTAAGCTTAGTTAAAAATTTAGTAAGCCATTCTTCATCCATTTTCATTGAGCCTAATGAACCATGTTTAATGTCATCTTCTCCACCGTGGGAGTCTGAGCCACAGCTAGTGATAAGGTTATGTTCATTGGCAAAGCTTAAGAATTTTTCTGTATCTTCTTTAGAGTTCATGGCATATATTCCTTCAAGACCATCAAAACCAAGTGCTAATACATCTTGGAAAGAGTTTTTCTTTAAAAGCACTGGGTGAGCTAAAACTACTATAGCACCATGTTTCTTTAAAAGTTCTACACCTTCTTTAGTATCTATTTGCACACTAGGAATGTAAGCAGGACAATCATTTCCAATGAAATGCTCAAAGATATATTCCTTATCATAGTTATATCCTGCATCCATTATAGCTTTTGCTATATGAGGTCTTGCTATGGTATCTTTACCATTTTTCATAATAGATTCAAGAGTTATATGAATATCATGGAATTTTGCTAAATTTTCTACTATCTTTTTAGCTCTTTCAATTCTTGTTGTTTTTATTGAATCTAAGAAATCATTTAATTCCTTATTTTTATATCCATCACCTTTAAAAAATCCTAAAACGTGAATAGATTCCTTATTAAAATAAGTAGATAATTCAATGCCAGGAATAAAAGTTATATCAAGATCTTTAGCTGTTTTTAAGGCTTCTTCTATACCAGAAACAGTATCATGGTCAGTAAGTGCTAAGTATTTTACATTAGCTGCCTTAGCTCTTTTAACAACTTCTGAAGGTGAAGATGTTCCATCAGAAGCTGTAGAATGTGTATGTAAATCGCATATTGTCATAAGTGTTAAATTCTCCCTTCAACTAATAGTTTTTATTAAACAAGAACATATGATATAATTAATCAATAAATATTGTAGCACAATTTGTAAAAGGATGCATAAAAAAGGAGAGAAAAAATGTTATTAATGATAGATAACTATGACTCTTTTGTATATAATTTAGTAAGGTATTTTAAGGAGTTAGATGAAGAAATAATAATTTATAGGAATGATAAAATTACCATTGATGAAATAGAAAATAAGAATATAACGGGAATCGTTATTTCACCAGGGCCAAAGGATCCTAAACAAGCAGGGATTAGTCTTGAAATTTTAGAAAGATTTAAGGGGAAATTACCTATCTTAGGCATATGTCTTGGACATCAATGTATTGGACATTATTTTGGTGGCAAAATTGTTAAGGGAAAGATTCCTATGCATGGCAAGATAAGTGAAGTTGTACATAATAATCAGCATATATTCAAAGGTGTTAAAAATCCTTTAAAAGTTACAAGATATCATTCTTTAGAAATAGAAAAATGTAGCATACCAGCAGAATTAGAAATTATATGTCAAACTGAGGATAATGTAATTATGGCAGTAAAGCACAAAGATTATCCTATATATGGAGTGCAATTTCATCCTGAAGCAGAACTTACAGAAGATGGACATAAAATATTAAAGAATTTTATTAATATAGTAAATAATTATAAATAGGAGCAAAAAATGAACATACATTTAAAAGAAATAAAGCTAAATTTAAATCCATGTGAAGTTTATGAAGCTTTTAGATATGAGATAGATACTATTATTTTAGATAGTTCTAAAGAAGATGAAAAGTTATCAAAGTATTCCTTTATAGGATTAAATCCATATATGACTTTTTCTAGTTTTCAAAATGATGGCTATATAGATGGAGTGAAAGTAGAAGGAAACCCCTTTAAGATATTAGATGAATTATTAACGAGAAATAAGGTGGTAGAAAAAACTAATATTCCTTTAATAGGGGGATCCATGGGATACATATCTTATGATACAGGAAGGATAATTGAAAAAATTTCAGATAGTAGTGATGAAGATTTTAAAATTCCTCATATGAAATTTGTTTTTTATAGAAATATTATTATCTTTGATTTAATGGAAAATAAGCAATATATATCATATTTTGCAGATGAAGAAAAAACTGTAGAAGGTATCATTGAAAAAATAGAGCAAATAGAAGTAAAGAAGGAAGAATTCAGCTATAACCAAGAAGATAAATTTATTTCTAATTTTACAAAAGAATCATATAAAAAATCAATTACAAGGCTTAAGGAATATATAAGAAGTGGAGACGTATATATTGCCAATATGACACAAAGATTTTATTGCCACAATGAAGAAGACAGCTTTACAATCTATAAAAAGCTGAGAGAGATTAATAAGGCTCCCTTTTCAGCATATTTAAATTTTCATGATTTTCAAATAATAAGTTCATCACCAGAAAGATTCATTCAGATAAAAGACAGAATTGCTCATACTAGACCAATAAAAGGGACAAGACCTAGAGGGAATACTATAGATGAAGATGAAAAAAATAAGCTGGAACTTATAAATAGTGAAAAGGATAAATCAGAATTATTAATGATTGTTGATTTAGAACGTAATGACTTTAGTAAGGTATGTAAGCCTAGTACAGTAAAAGTAAAGGAGTTATTTGCTTTAGAAGAGTATGCAACAGTATTCCACCTTGTGTCCACTATTGAAGGAGAGCTTCAAGATGATGTTTCAGCTGTGAAGGTAATGAAAGAG
>NZ_FR886640.1:9524-34127 GCF_000436575.1 Clostridium sp. CAG:265 | reverse complement strand
TTTCCAGGTGGATCTATTACAGGAGCACCAAAAATAAGAGCTATGGAAATAATTGAAGAGTTAGAAGGCTTAAAAAGAAATATATATACAGGAGCCATAGGATATTTTGATTTCAGAGGTAACAGTGATTTTAATATAGCTATAAGAACAATATTAAAGAAAGATAATAAGGCATATTTTGGTGTAGGTGGAGGAATAACTTATGAATCCATTGAAGAAGATGAATATCTAGAAACACTAGATAAAGCAAAAGCATTAATGAAGGTGTTATAATGAGAGAAATAAGCTATAATAAAGATTATGTAAAGCTTGATGGTGGCTTTTATTTTGCACAGGGAGTTTTTGAAACAATTTTAATAAAAAAGGAAGCTATATTTTTAGAAGAACATATAAATAGGTTAAATAAATCCATAGATATAATGAATTTAGGAGAGCATATTGATATTAAATTTATTAAAAATTTTATAAAGGAAGAAAATCTTAAAAATATAGTATTAAAAATTGTGGTAACAGAAAAGAATATAGTTTTCTCCACAAGAAAAATAAAGTATTCTAAAGAAGATTATAAAAATGGATTTAAGATAAAGTTATCATCTGTTTTAAGAAATCCTACTTCTAACATGACTTATATTAAGTCGTTAAGCTATAATGAAAATCTTTATGAGTATAATAAAGCAAATAAAGAAGGGTTTAATGAAGTTGTATTTTTAAATATTTATGGGAATATAGCTGAAGGTGCAACTAGTAATATATTTATTATCAAAGATAAAAAAATTTATACACCAAAGATAAGTGATGGCATATTACCAGGAGTGGTAAGAAATTGGGTAATAGAAAATTTTGAAGTTTGTGAAAAACATTTAAATAAAAAAGATTTATATAGTGCAGATGAAGTTTTTATAACTAATTCAGTTTTAGGGATAATGAAGGTTGTACAATTTGAAGAAAAAAAATATAACACAAATGTGGTAGAAAAAATCAGAAGTGAATATGAGCAATTTATAAATTAGGAGGAACGTTGTATGGATAGAGAAAAGATAATAGCTGGAGCAAAGCTTATACTTGAAGGAATTGGAGAAGATTTAGAAAGAGAAGGACTAGTAGAAACACCTGAAAGAATTGCTAGAATGTATGAAGAAGTATTTTCAGGATTAGGAAAAGATGCAGAAGAAATCCTATCAAAAACTTTTGAAGTGGAAAATAACGATTTAGTTATTGAAAAAGATATTACATATTTCTCAATGTGCGAGCATCATATAATACCTTTTTATGGTAAAGCTCATATAGCATATATACCTAGAGGAAGAGTTGCAGGACTTTCAAAACTGGCAAGAACTGTAGAATTATATGCAAAAAAACCACAGTTACAAGAAAGATTAAGCAGTGAAATAGCAGATGCCATAATGAAATACTTAGATGCAGAAGGAGTAATGGTAGTAGTTGAAGGAGAACATATGTGCATGACTATGAGAGGTGTTAAAAAACCAGGTACAAAAACTGTAACCACATCATATAGAGGTATTTTTAAGGAAGATGCTACATTAAGAAGAGAAGTTATGATGCTATTACAAAAGTAGGTAGATTTATGGAAAGAGTTAATAAGATATTTAATAATATTCTTTATAAGGAGTATTTAAATAAGTTAGAAGCATATGAAGAAAAAAGAGAATTTTGTAGACATAACCTAGAACATTTTTTAGATATGTCTAGAATAGCTTATATGATGGTTTTGGAAAAAAATTTACATTATTCAAAGGAAGTTATTTATGCCATTGGCCTTTTACATGATATTGGTAGGGTAGAGCAGTATGAAAAAGGAATTGGTCATCATATTGCAAGTTTTAATATAGCTAAAGAAATCCTTAAGGATGTAGATTTTAAAGAAGAAGAAAAAACAATGATTTTAGAAGCAATTATAAATCATCGAAATTGTGAAAGTAATGATTTAAACGCTATTATTTATAAAAGCGATAAGCTTTCAAGGGCATGTTATAAATGTAGAGCTGCCAAGGAGTGCAATTGGACTTTAGAAAAAAGAAATTTAGAGATAAAGTACTAAGGTTTAGGGGGAAAAGTTTTGAAAATTAGAAATACTGAATTTAACTTTGGTGAAAGAACATATATTATGGGAATACTTAATGTTACTCCAGATTCGTTTTCTGATGGAGGAAAATTCAATGAAATAGATGATGCATTAATACAAGTGAGAAAGCTGGTGGCTGAAGGAGCAGATATTATTGATATTGGTGGAGAATCTACTAGACCAGGTGCAAAAATTGTTTCCATTGAAGAGGAAATAAGTAGAGTTGTTCCAGTTATTGAAGCTATAAGAAAAGAAATGGATGTAGTTATTTCCATTGATACTTATAATAGTGCTACAGCAGAAGCAGCCATAAAAGCTGGTGCAGATATAATCAATGATGTGTGGGGCTTTAAAAAGGATCAGGCTATGGCAAAGATAGCAACTAAGTATAATGTTCCTTGCATATTAATGCACAATAGAATAGCTAAGCCATATGAAGATTTAGAAAAAGAATTCATCAGTGATTTAACAGAAAGTATAAATATTGCTTTAGAAGCAGGGGTAAAGAAAGAAAATATAATTTTAGATCCAGGTATAGGTTTTGCTAAGACATATGAAGAAAATCTTATGGTGATGAATAACTTAAAATGGATTAAGGATATGGGATATCCAGTACTTCTTGCAACTTCAAGAAAGTCAATGATAGGTTTGGCATTGGACTTACCAGTAGATGAAAGATTAGAAGGAACTCTTGCTACAACAGTAATAGGAATAATGGCTGGTTGTGAAATAATTAGAGTTCATGATGTTTTAGAAAATAAGAGGGTATGTATGATGACAGATACAATCCTTAAAGCAAAGTAAGGAGAAGAAATGGATAAAATATATTTAAAAAACATAGAGATTTTTGCCAATCATGGAGTGTTTCAAGAAGAAAAAACTTTAGGTCAGAAATTTATATTATCACTAGAATTATCTTTAGACTTTCACAAAGCTGCTAAAGATGGAGATTTAAGCGCTTCAGTTCATTATGGAGAGTTATGTCATAATGTAGAAAAAGTATTTAAAGAAGAGGTTTGTGACTTATTAGAAACTTTAGTATATAAAGTAGGAGCCTATGTACTTGACACTTATGAAGTAGTAAAGGAAGTAAAGATATCATTAAAGAAACCATGGGCTCCAATATCAAGACATTTAGACTATGCAGCAGTGGAAACTACAATTGCTCGCCATAAAGCTTATATAGCATTAGGTAGTAATATAGGTAATAAGGAGCAATATATTAGAAGTGCCATAGAAAAAATTAATGAGCTAGAAGGAACAAAGGTTAAAAAAGAATCAAAACTTTTAGTAACTAAGCCATGGGGCAAAGAAGATCAAGAAGACTTTTTAAATGCCGTAATAGAAGTGGAAACATATTTAAAGCCAAAGGAATTAATGGCTGAACTTTTAAGAGTTGAAAGTATCTTAGAGAGAAAAAGAGAAATTAAATGGGGGCCAAGAACAATAGATTTAGATATAATATTATTTGATGATTTAGTAAGTAATGATGAGTTTGTAGTTCTTCCTCATCCATTGATGCATTTAAGAGAATTTGTTTTAGAACCTCTTTGTGAAATAGCTCCATATGCAATTCATCCTTTAAAAAATAAAAGAGCCTTTGAGCTCTTAGAAGAAATAAAATCAATTGAAAATTAATTACTTTGTGCTTTATTTATGACATATACGCAAAAATCATAAATATTATTACGTGCATCAACATTCTTTGTGCTGTCAATAATATCTTCTTGAAATGAACCATCGTAAGGATGGATTGTATCTAAATCTGGAGAATAGGCATTAATAATATATTTTGAACTACCGAAGGAAATAATAAGCCTATATTGTTGTTTGCTTTCTTTAAATTCATCAGGAAGTTCTAATAAATAGTTTTCTGTGTGCAAAGAAGTAAGGAAGGATTCAACAATATCATAATCATCCACTGGTACATCATAATATTTATATAAAATACAATCAAATACTTGCAATGTAAATGAAGGATTTTCCTTAAGTTTGCTATATAATTCATCTGAATAATAGTATGTAGTAGGTTTAGTTTCAAAAGTTATATATTTAGGATCATCTAAAAAGCAACCACATAAAATAAAACAAATGAAAATTGTAAATACTAATTTTATATATTTCATTGTATCCTCCATAATAAAAGTTCTATTTATATTTATTAAACATTAAGTATATTTAGAACAGATTTATTTTAGTTAATGAAAAGAGCTATACCTTGCATTTAGTATAGCTCCTTTTTACGATTTTTTGAGATGTTATTCATCAACTTGTTTAACCATGCATATAAGAAAACCTACTGTGGTTAATAAAAGATTTCTTATATCGGCTGTTGCTGGTGTATTTTGATTAATAGGAAGCCAAGTCATTAAAATTATTGCCCCTAAAGTTATAAAAGATATAAACCCTGCAAAGTATATTTGGCTATTATAATTAACTATATTAAAGTGATTTTTACACTGTTGTCCAAAAAAATATCCAAAAATTGATGACATAGTTGAACGAATGGTAACTTCAGAAGGGGAGGAACCTTCTAAATTAAATAACATTACACAGATAGTTTGAATTAAACAAACAGTAGCTAATATCAATAAGATTTTTGCTGCGTTATTTAATTTAGATAATGTGACTAAAACTTTTATTGTGAACTTTTTCAAAATATCACATCCTAAATTAAATATCCGTAAATAACATAAGAAAATTATGTTATTTGTTAATATAATATGTTGAGATTATATAAAATGTGCACATAAAAGTAATAAAAAAAAATAAAATTAATAAAATTAAATAGAATAATACGATAAAGAGGTTATGATGAAAATTATAGCTACTATGGGGCCAAGCTCCATGAAAAGTCAGGTCTTAAAACAGTTAATTACCTCAGGATTAGAAAGCATTAGACTAAATTTTTCACATTTTCATGATGAAGAATTTCATAAGATAGTATCAGAAGTACGAAATATTAATAACAAGGTTGAAATAATTGGAGATTTAAGAGGACGTAAAGTAAGAGTAAGTGAAAAAGTTTTTTCAACATATAAGATACATATGGAAGATATAGTATATTTTTGTGGAGAAGATATGTATGATTATTTATTAAAAGATGAAAGGCTTTTAAAGAGTTTAATTCCACTTAATATTAATAGTAGTAATATAAATAAAAATAAAATAAATAAAATATCTATGAAAGATGATACCATGAATTTTGAAGTTTTAGACCAAAGTAAAGGTATAATTAAATCAAGAGTACTAAATGAAGGGATAATTAGAGGTGGAAAAGGATGTAATATTCCTGAATTAACCATAGATAGCCCTGGATTAAGCATATTAGATAAAGAAAGTATAATTTGGGGATTAAATCACGACTTGGATAGTTTTTGTCAATCTTATGTAGAGAGTGAAAAAGACATTATAGAGTTAAAAGAATTTGTGGAAAAAAATAATAAAAGGAACAAGGAGATATTATATTATGGTAAAATTGAAACGGAAAAAGGCATTAACAGTATAGAAAAAATTTGTGATAGTGTAGATGAAGTTATTATTGCAAGAGGAGATTTAATGCCAGAGTGTGGAATTGAAGATGCTGTGAAAAATCAATATATAGCGATAAATAAGCTAAAAGAAAAAGGTTATGAAGATAAAATAATTATGGCAACTCATTTATTAGATAGCATGATTAAAGGTAATAGAGCAAAATATACAGAAGTAGAAAGTATATTTAGTTTTATAGTAAATGGAATCAATGGTTTTTTATTAGCAGGAGAAACATCTATAGGAAAATACCCAGTGGAAGCTTTTTTATTTTTAAAAAGTCTTATAGAATACTATGCTTAAACAAATTTTACTATATTTATAATAACACCATATTAAATGATATAAAAAACCATTTTTAAAAATAATTAATAACTTATATTGCAAAATGTGGACTAAGGTAGTATAATATATTCAACAGATAAGAAAAAATGGAGAGTTGAGGTTATTTTAATGAATGGAAGTTTAAGAAGTATATTATATTTAGCAACAACTATAGCTATATTAGTTTTAGTATTTAAATTTGTAAGTTTTATGTTACCATATGTATTAATAGCTGCTTTAATAATTTTTATATATAGAAAGATTAAAGGTACATTGGATTATAAGAAAGAAAAACATGAACAAGGAAGCGTATATACAACAAAACCATCAGAGGAAGAAAGCTCATTTGATTCAGAAGATGGAGAAATAATTGATGTAGATTATAAAGATGTAAAATAGTAAAATCAGCTGAAAAGCTGATTTTTTTGCTTTATAGAAAATTTAAAAGCTATTGATGGAATAAAAATATTAAGGGAAATTTTGATAATATTATAAAACAATTGTATAATAAAGGAAATAAGGGGGTGTATTTATGAGCAAAATAAAAATGATTAATCCATTGGTGGAAATGGATGGAGACGAAATGACTAGAGTAATATGGGGCATCATTAAAGAGGAACTATTAGAACCTTTTATAGAACTGAAAACAGAATATTATGATTTAGGATTAAAACATAGAAATGAAACAGATGATAGAGTTACTGTAGAAGCTGCTAAAGCCATTAGAAAATATGGTGTAGGTGTCAAATGTGCCACAATAACTCCAAATAAAGATAGGGTAAAAGAATATAACTTAAAAGAGATGTGGAAAAGTCCCAATGGAACAATAAGGGCTATTTTAGACGGAACAGTATTTAGAAGTCCCATAATTATAGAGTCTATCAAGCCATATATTAGAACATGGCAACAGCCAATAACCATTGCAAGACATGCCTATGGTGATATATATAAAGACGTAGAGATGAAAATTACAGGCTCTGGCAAGGCAAAACTTGTATTTGAAGATAATAATGGAGAAGTAAGTGAAGAACTTATCCATGATTTTCATGAAAAAGGAATTGTTATGGCAATGCATAATAAGAAAGATTCCATAGAAAGATTTGCTAGAAGTTGTTTTAATTATGCCATAGATACTAAGCAAGATTTATGGTTTTCTGCCAAGGATACAATTTCTAAAAAATATGACCATACTTTTAAAGATATATTTGCAGAAATTTATGAAAAGGAATATAAAGAAAGATTTAATAGCCTTGGAATAGAGTATTTTTACACTTTAATTGACGATGCAGTTGCAAGAGTTATAAAGTCAAAAGGTGGATTTATTTGGGCACTTAAAAATTATGATGGTGATGTAATGAGTGATATGATAGCAACAGCTTTTGGCTCACTAGCCATGATGACTTCCGTTCTTGTTTCACCAGAAGGGTATTATGAATATGAAGCAGCTCATGGTACTGTACAAAGACATTATTATAATTATTTAAAGGGAATAAGCACTTCCACTAACTCTATAGCTACAATTTTTGCTTGGAGTGGTGCTTTAAGGAAAAGAGGAGAAATGGATGAATTAAAAGAGCTTGTTACCTTTGCACATAATTTAGAAAAAGCATCTATTGATACCATAAATTACGGTGTCATGACTAAAGATTTGGCACTTCTTACAGATCTAAAGGATGTAAAAGTTACTGATACAGAAGGATTTATTAAAGCTATAAGAGAAAGATTGGAAAAATTACTGTAATTACTGAAATAAAAGGGGATGTGGCATTAAGAATAAATACTACAATATATTGTGTATAAAAATTTTAGTGCGACATCCACTTTTTCATTGTTTTTATACCAGTTATATGAAAAGTTTAATCATTAACTTAGTGTTACCATTGGTGAGTGGAAACCATTTTCTAAAATGCCCAATTACCATTTTTAAATACAGAAACCTCTGTTCCATCATTAGTATAACCTGTTACTTCTAAATCAGCTGTTCCAATCATAAAGTCTACATGGATTAATGAATCGTTAACACCAATTTCTTTTAATTGTTCTTCACTTAAATCTTCAGAATTTTTTATACATGGATAAGCTCTACCAAAAGCAAGGTGACAAGCTGCATTTTCATCAAATAACGTATTGTAGAATATTAAGTTAGAATTTGATATTGGTGAATCGAAAGGAACTAAGGCTATTTCACCTAAATATCTTGCACCTTCATCAGTGTCAAGAAGTTGAGATAATACTTCTTTTCCTTCCTTAGCATCAAAATCAACAGCTTTTCCATCTTTAAAAGTTATTGAAAAATCATTAATTAAATTACCATTGTAGCTAAGTGGTTTTGAAGAAAATACTATACCATTAACGCCAGTTTTCTTAGGTAAAGTAAATACTTCTTCTGTAGGCATATTGGCATTAAATAAGATGCCTTTTGTATCAGCTTCTTCTCCACCAGCCCAATAGTGATTTTCAGGAAGTTCTACAGTTAAATCAGTACCATTGCTACTTTTTAAATGTAAAGATTTAAAGTTATGATTGTTCATAAAATCAAGATTTTTGGCAAGATTAGCATTATGTTTATTCCATGCTTCAACTGGATCATCAGCATCTATTCTAACTGCACTAATTATAGCTTCTCCTAATTTCTTTAAAGCTTCATCATCATTTGCATCTGGGAAAACCTTCTTAGCCCATGCAAGAGTAGGGTAAGACAATACACACCATCTAACTTTATTAGCTGTTGCTGCTTCAGAATATTCTTTTAAAGCTATACTTCTTGCTTTAGAGTAAGCAGCTATATTTTCAATAGGTACACCATTAAAGGCATCAGGATCGGAGGCAGAGATAGAAATAAAGCATGCACCGTTTCTAGCATAATAGTTATATGTCTCACCAAACCATTCAGGTAAGTTAGATAAAGTAGCTACAGAATTATTTGATAATCTTATTTTGTTAAGTTTTGCATCATTATAGTTTACAATAACATCTTTAGCGCCTACAGCATAAGCTGCTTCAGCAATAAATCTTGCAAACTCAGCAGTTTCAATAGGACTATTAATACAAAGGGTATCATTTTCTTGTAAGTTAACACCCATTTCCACTGCAAGTTTGGCATATTTTTTTAATAATTCAATATTCATATTAAACACCTCTAAGCTTATTTTAAATAAAATATAAATAAGTATACCATAATATGTATATATAATGTTATAAATTTTTAGCCAATTAATAAATATTAAAAAGAATAAATAGATAGTATCATTGATAAAAAATTAAATAACAACTATAATTAAATTAAATAAGATATAGGGAAGGAAAGACAAATGAAAAAGTTATTAGAAAATTTGGTAGAAAAGAATAAAGTTCATGCAAAGGAAGGAAAATTAGCTTCATATATACCTGCACTTATGGAAGCAAATCCAGAAGCAGTAGGGATATGTGTTGTGGATTTAAAAGATAAATATGAGTTTTGGGCTGGCGATAGCGATGTTAAATTTACTATACAAAGTATTTCTAAGGTAGTTAGCTTAATAATTGCTTTAAATGATAATGGAAGAACTAATGTTTTCAGCAAAGTAAATGTAGAGCCTACAGGAATGGGATTTAACAGTATAGTTAATTTAGAGGCAGCCATAGAAAATAGGCCGTATAATCCAATGATCAATGCAGGGGCCATTGTAACTACATCATTAATATTTGGAGAGACTCAAGAAAGGAAATTAGAAAGAATTTTAAATTTCATGAGAAGAGCTACCAACAATCCTCATATAGGTATAAACGAAGAGATATATTTAAATGAAAAAGCTACAGGAGATAGAAATAGAGCTTTAGCATATTATATGAAGAGTACAGGAGCCTTAGAAGGAGACGTGGAAGAAGTACTTGATTTATACTTTAAACAATGCTCCATTGAAGCAACAGCAAGAGATTTAGCTAGATTTGGTGCTGTTATAGCTAATGATGGGGTAACTCCTTGGAGCAATGAAGTTTTAATGTCTAGAGATATATGTAGAATAGTTAAAACAATCATGGTGACATGTGGAATGTATGATGCATCAGGAGAATTTGCTATACATGTGGGTATTCCAGCTAAATCTGGTGTAGGTGGAGGAGTTCTTGCCACTGTTCCAAGAAGATATGGTATAGGATTATATGGACCAGCTTTAGATGCAAAAGGAAATAGTGTATGTGGTCTTCGTATATTAAAGGATTTATCGGAAGAGTTTGACTTAAGTATATTTTAAGGTATTATTTTCCAAGTACATGGATAGTTATATAAATGAAAGAATAGTATAAAAAGATGGAGGATTATATGGAAAAATTATTGATTATAGATTCTGAAAGTCTAATGAAAAGAGCATTTTACGCCATACCTAATATGAGCAATGAAGAAAGCTTATATACCAATGCCATATATGGATTTACTAAGATGCTTTTTCATATAAAAAAGAAAATACAACCTAATTTAATGGCATCAGTTTTAAATAGTATAGGAGAAAATATTCCAAAAGTCCTTTGTGAACAAAAACCATATATAAAAGAAATTTTAGAAAATGCTTCAGCTGTTATATATGAAGAAGATGATATAGATGTATCTAAGACAATTACATCTCTTGTAAATGATGGTAGAAAAAAATCAATGGAAATATACATAGCTACATCAAATAAGACATTATTACAATTAATTGATGATAATGTAAAAGTAATATATGTGGAATCAGGGATAAATAATATAAAGACTTATGATAAAACAATATTTATAGAAGAATATGGCATAGAGCCAATGGAATATATTGATGTACTAGCGCTTAAGAGAAGCAATTGCTTTGGCGAAAAAACAGCTTTAAGCTTAATAAAAACTTATGGCTCACTGGAAGGTATAATAGAAAATAGTGAAAAAATTAATTCTAGTAGAATAAGAAAAGTCATTGAAGAAAATAAAGAAAGTGTACTTTTAAATAAAAAACTTATTTCTTTAAATGGTAATGAAGAAGGAATTACTTTAGTTAATGATAGTAAAGATTATAATGAAGAGGAGCTAACGAGGATATTTAAAGAACTTAATTTAAGTAGTCTTTTAGAAGTTTTAGGTATTGAAAATATAGATGATGTAATGGCTAATGAAGAAATTAAAGTAATTGATAAATTAGATGATTTTAAATGTTTCATAAAAACTATTAAGGAAAGAATATATATTACTTATGAAACATCTAACTCTAATGTGTATTCAAAAATAAGAGTAGAGAATATGTACATTTGTAATGGAGATGAAAGTGTAAAAATAGATTTATCTAGTTTATATGAAGAAAATATATCAGAAACTAATCTTATGTTAAAAGAATTTATGGAAAATGATGACATAAAGAAAGTTGTTCATGATGGTAAGAATTTACTAAAGGCACTAAGCAAAGATGGTACACAAGTTAATGGTTTTGATTTTGATAGTGCTATTGCTGCTTATTTAATAGATTCAGCAAGAGATAAATATAATTTAAATGAACTTATTAATGAATACTTAGAAAAAAATATAGATGAAAAAACATCATCAGCAATTAAATATTTAAGTGAGCTATATGTTTATTTAAAAGGTAGAATAAAAGAAGAAGGTATGGAAGAACTTTATTATAATGTTGAACATCCACTTATAGGTGTATTATCAAGTATGGAAGTAGTGGGGTTTAATGTTAATGAAGAAATACTTGAAAGCTTGGCAGTAAAGTTCAAAGAAGAAATAAAGAATACTGAAAAAGAAATTTATGATCTTTGTGAAGAAGAGTTTAATATATCATCACCAAAACAACTTGGAAAGATATTATTTGAAAAATTAGACCTTCCAGTTATAAAGAAAACTAAGACAGGTTATTCCACTAATGCAGATGTATTAGAAAAGCTAAAAGATAAGCATCCTGTCATTAAAAAAATAATTTATTACAGACAAATAACAAAATTAAATTCAACTTATGTTGAAGGATTAAAAAATGTTATTGATGTTGATGGAAGAATACATTCAAGTTTTAATCAAACAGTAACAACTACAGGAAGATTATCCAGCACAGAACCAAATCTTCAAAATATACCAGTGAAATATGAAATGGGAAGAGAAATAAGGAAGGTATTTATACCTAGGGAAAAAGATGATATATTACTTTCTTGTGACTACTCACAAATAGAGCTAAGAGTATTAGCCCATATGTCAGATGATGCTAATATGATAGATGCCTTTAAGCATCATAGTGATATTCATACAAAGACAGCAGCAGAAGTATTTAAAGTTCCAGTAGAAGAAGTAACATCTCTTATGAGAAGTAGAGCTAAGGCTGTAAACTTTGGTATAGTATATGGAATAAGTGATTTTAGTCTTTCTCAGGATTTAAAAATAACCAGAAAAGAAGCAGCTGAATATATGGCTATATATTTTGATAGATATCCAAAGATTAAAGATTTCTTACAAGGTGCTATAGATAGTGCTAAAGAAGATGGATATGTATTGACACTTTTAAATAGAAGAAGATTTATTCCAGAGATAAAATCATCTAATAAGATAGTGATATCTTTAGGTGAAAGACTTGCTATGAATGCTCCAATACAAGGAAGTGCAGCAGATATAATAAAGCTTGCCATGGTGAAAGTGTACGAAAGATTAAAAAAAGAAGGATTAGCTAGTGAAATAATACTTCAAGTACACGATGAACTTATACTAAATGTTAAGCCAAATGAATTAGAAAAAGTAAAGACTTTAGTTATAGAAGAAATGGAAAATGTATTTAAGCTATCTGTTCCACTAGATGTTGATGTGAACTTAGGTAAAAATTGGTATGAAGCGAAATAGGAGGGGTAGCTTATGATAACAATAGGGTTAACTGGAGGAATTGGTTCAGGAAAAAGTACAGTATCATTTATGCTTAAAGAAGCAGGATTTGAAATTATTGATGCAGATATTATTGCAAGAGATGTTTTAAAAAAATATCCTGAAATTTTAGAAAGAGTTAAAGTTGAGTTTGGTGCTGGATTCTTTGACTGGAGAGGGGAATTTAGAAGAAAAGAATTTGGTAATCACATATTTAGATTTCCAAAGCAAAGAAAAAAATATGAAGAGATAATAATGCCTTATATAAAGCGTGAAATCTTTGAAAGCATGGATAACCATAAGAAGAAAGGAACAAAAATATTAATTCTAGATGCACCTACTTTAATAGAAAATGATTTGCATAAGGAAGTAGATTATGTTATCTTAGTTTGGGTAGATCAAAATACTCAAATTCAAAGAGTAAGGGCAAGAGATGGTATGATTAGAGAAGAAGCTATAAATAGAATTAACTCTCAAATGCCATTGGAAAGAAAAAAGGATTTTGCCAATATAATCATTGAAAATAATGATATATTACCTAAAACTAAGGAACAGGTTGATCTGCTTATTGATTTTTTAAATAGTAATTTGAAGTAGGTAGAGATAATGAATTTAAAAAAAATTATAGCATTTTTACTTTTAGTTTTGCTTGCTTTTTTAGGAATCCAACAAGGTATGAAGAAATATCTTTATCCCTATGAGTATAAAGAATATGTAGAAAAGTATAGCAATGAATATAATTTAGATCCTTTACTTGTTTTATCAGTAATAAAAACTGAAAGTAAGTTTAAGGAAGATTCAACATCAAGTAAAGGTGCTAAGGGCTTAATGCAGATTATGGACAGTACAGGACAGTGGATATCATCTAATGTAGAAATAAGCTATTTTCTTCCTCATATGCTGTACAACCCAGAAATAAACATAATGATGGGCTGTTGGTATTTAAACAATCTCATAGAACAGTTTGGCAATGTAGATACAGCACTGGCAGCTTACAATGCAGGCAGTGGAAATGTCAATGAATGGCTAAAGGATGGCGAATATTCAAAGGATGGAGAGACCTTATACAATATACCATTTGCTGAAACTAAAAAGTATGTAGATAAAA
The DNA here is from genome assembly GCF_000436575.1 of Clostridium sp. CAG:265. Classification (NCBI taxonomy): domain Bacteria; kingdom Bacillati; phylum Bacillota; class Clostridia; order Eubacteriales; family Clostridiaceae; genus Clostridium; species Clostridium sp. CAG:265. The sequence goes on along the minus strand of NZ_FR886640.1, from coordinate 20,246 downwards.
TAAAAGTGAGTTATAAAATGTATAAATATTTATATGGTGAAGAGTAAAATATATAAAGATAGATGTGGCATTTTAATTAAGTCACATCTATCTTTATAATTATTAATTAGATTTTTTAAATGTTGCAGTACACCATTCATTAGTTTGATACTTTTCTATAAATTTAAAACCATATTTTTCAACATTGGCTTTCACTTCATCAAAGCTCCATTCAACAAGGCCAGAAACTAAAAGATTACCATTTTTATTTAAATGATTATTGATAAATTCCATAAACATCTTAGTTTCTTCACCACCGATATTAATAAATATCCAGTCATAGAATTCATCAATTTGACTTTCATCTTCTAAAATATTTCCAACAATAGCTTTTATATTATTAATGTTATTTAATGAGGCATTTAGTTCAACTTCATCGGTAATATCTCTAATGTCTACAGCATCAACTTTTTTAGCTCCAGTAAATGAAGCAGAAATGGAAAGTATACCAGAACCAGTACCTATATCTAAAACAGTTTTATCCTTTAGCTCTAATTTATTCAAAATAAGTCTAAGAATGTCTTGTGTTGTTTCGTGGAGACCAGTTCCAAAGGCACCTTGGGATATGAAATTTATTTTATTTTTATTTGGATATTCTTCTTCAGGAGAGGCAATAACCCAAGTATCATCAATATGAATGGCTGGGAATTCAAAGGTAGTATAATCATTAGTATTTTCCTCTAATCCAATATGTTTAACACCAAGGATTGAATCTACAAGCTCTATAAATTCATTTAATTCTCCTTCAGTATCCTCCATTGCAACTTTTAAAGTGATATCTTCATCATCTTTTTCTATATATCCATAACCATAATTATCAGTAGTAATTTCTAAAGGTGCTTCGTAAAAGGCGTTATATATATTATGTATTTGTAATTTTTCCATAGCCATATCTAAATCTTTATATGGAATGGTATATGAAAGTATATACATTAATTATCTTCCTTTCTTATTAAAAGATTTTTTAGATTTACTTGATTTTGATTTAGCTGTAGGTGTATCTTTTTTAGCTTTAACTGATTTGCTTTGTAAAGCTTTTTTCTTTTTAGCTACAGAATATCCAAAAGAGCCTAATGGATTAGTATCCATCTTAAAGTACTCTCCATGACAGTAAGAGATTAAATCAGCTTTTTCAAGATGAATCTTACCTTTTTCATCAAATAAATTTTTATTTACATGTGAACCAACCACTTCAGCAATAAAGCAATCATGAGTACCAAGCTGAAGTACTGTCTTTACTTTACATTCAATGGATACAGGACATTCATCGATATAAGGTGAGCTTACATTAGTTCCTTCTTTCATGGTAAAGTTCATTTCTTTTATTTTATCAACGGTTTTTCCTGAACGTACACCAACATAATCTACAGCTTTTGTAAGCTTAGAAGTAGGCATATTAACAGTAAACTCCATGGTTTCAGATATGTATTTATGTGAAAGACGTTCAGGTCTAACAGAAATAGAAAGCATTGGTGGTTTAGTACATACTGTTCCAACCCAGCCTACGGTAAATACATTGTCTTTACCGTCCTTACCTTTAGAAGTAACCATTACTACAGGAACAGGGTTTAAAATTACGCTTCCTTTTAAGTCAACTTTTTCATTCATCATTTATTAAATCCTCTCGTGTAAATTTCCTTTAGATTATAGCACACTTTTACTTAATTATGAATTATCAATGATAAATGATAAATTTATAAAAAAAGAAATCCCACCTTAGTGAGATTCCTTTCCATAATTACAAATTTAATTGTCAATTAATGATTATCTATAATATCTATTTCTTCTGCTTTTTCTTTTATTCATGTTTATAAGTTTAATAAGAACTACAACTAGTACAATAACTATTACTGTAAATAATAAAGCAGCACCATATAGAGGAAGGTTAGCCTTTAATAAATCGCCAGTTGTTAGAGTAATAGTTCCTTCAACAGTTTCTTCAAATTGTTCTACCTTTAATGTTAAATTAACAGTTTTGTTTCCTGTAAGTTTCCAAGCATTAGTTTCTTCACCTTTATATAATATTTCAGCATGATCATTATTAAAATCATTATTATATAAGTTAATATCTTTAGAAAGAACTATTGGAGCTGTTACTTCTTTAGTAGGCCCAAAGAATCTAAATAATTTATAGTTTAAAGTTACAGTACCAACTTCGCTACCAGATTCTTTATAAAGACTTTCCTTAGCAGTATATCCGTAATTGGCAATTGATAAAGTATCATTAAATACGTTAGTTCCATCAACACCATATTCGGATCCTAAAACAACAGTAACTAAATTTCTACCATCTTTTTGGAAGTATCCTACGAAGCAATGACCAGCTTGATCTTCAGTACCAGTCTTACCACCAACATTTCCATCTTTACCTAAAATTTTATTTCTTGTGTCGATTAAGATAGTAGTACCATCTACAGATACACTTGTTGACTTTTCAGCCATAACATCTTTTATCCAGTCAGATTTGAAAGCTTCCGTTGCAATAAGAGCTAAGTCATAAGCTGTAGTTAGATTATGAGTAGTACTATTAATTTCTAATCCATTTGGATTAATAAAGTTAGAATGAGTAGCACCTAATTCTTTAGCTTTTTCATTCATCATATTAGAAAAAGCATCAACACTTCCAGCTACAGATTCAGCCATCATAACAGAAGCATCATTAGCTGAAAAAATCATAACAGCTTTCATTACATCATCAGCAGAAATTGTATCACCAGCTTTAACACCACCACTAATAAAACCATTAAGAGAGGTTTCAGTAAGGTTTGCTGAATTATTAGTATAAGCTATTAAGTCACTTTTCTTTTTGTTTTCAGCAAAGATTAAAGAAGTAAGTAGTTTTGTTGTACTTGCAGGAGAACGTTCATCATCTGCATTTTTAGAGTAGATTACCTCTCCAGTGTCCATATCCATAACTAAAGCAGAAACTCCTAATATATCTGGTTCAGCTGCCTTTGCATTAACTGAGAATGGTAAAGTAATAGCTACAAGAAGCGACAGTGCAATTGATTTAATAAATTTTTTTCTCATTTTTAAAATCCCCGTTCTATATAAGTAATTTATTTATTATTAAGCCTATTAATCATGTACTCTTTAGCTTTAATTTCAAAGCTATCATCTAAAGGTTCAAGAGTTATTTCTTTACCATATTTTAATGATAGAGCAGTAGAAATGAATCTATCTGCAAGCTCAGGATTTTTTGCTAAAAGAGAACCATGGAAGTAAGTACAGTAAGTATTCTTATAAATACAACCTTCATATCCATCACTTCCATTGTTTCCATATCCATGGACACATTTTCCTAAAGGCTTTAAACCATTTATTTCAGTACGGCCTGAGTGATTTTCAAAACCAACATAATACTCGTTAAAATCTTCATTATATATAACTGTATTGCCGATAAAACGCGTGTCTCCACTTTCAGTATAGATATCTAAGATACCTAAACCATTTATTTTTTCTCCACTTGGAGCAGTGTAATACTGACCAAGCAATTGATATCCACCACAAATTGCAATAAGTACTTTTCCAGCTTCAATATATTTTTCTAACGCATCTTTTTTAGCACCACTTAAATCATTTGATACTATTGATTGTTCAAAATCCTGTCCGCCTCCAAATAGTACTATATCATAATTGTCAACATCAAAAGCATCATTTAAGGAATTATTAAGAATATTTACTTTAATTCCTCTAAGCTCGGCACGATGCTTTAAAATTAATATGTTTCCTACATCACCATATACATTTAATAAATCAGGATAAAGGTGACAAATATTTAAATCCATAGCTAGTCCTCCCAATTACCAAAGATTTTTTATATAGCCTTTAGAGTGTAGATATTTTCTGTAGTTAATCATAGCAGTATACGTAGCTAGAATATATAGCTTGTTACAGCTACCATTTTTTATTGCTTCAGTTAAAGCTTCGTATTGTTCCTCTATGACAAATTTATTAGGATTTAAACCAGCTGTTTTTAATCTAACGGCCATATCATAAGCTCTTAATCCTGAAATATAAACTTCATCTATGTTTGTTTCAGTAAGCTTTTCAAAATCAACATCCCATATCCAAGAAACATCCTGTCCATCAGCATAATTATCATTTAATAAGAAAGCAGCTGCAAAGTTTTCTTTATTTAAGCAGATTGTATCTAAAGATTGATTATAACCTGCTGGATTTTTTACTAAGAATATTTTCACGTCTTTACCTTCTATATTAATGGTTTCTTGTCTACCAAAACTTGAAGATTGATTTTCAAGAGATTTCTTAATTGCTGAATCAGCTATACCTAATTCCTTAGCAATAGAGTATGCACACAATCCATTATAAATATTATAAGTACCAGATTGATTTATAGATACTTCTAAATCATTAAATTTAACAGTTGATTTATCAGCATTTATATCTATGATATCTGTAACAGCATACATTAAATCTGAACGCTTATAACCACAATTTGGACAATAAAAATCTCCTAAGTGATTGTATGTAACAAAATTATACTCATATGGTGTTTTACAGAATTTGCAGAACTTGGCATCTGCATTTATTTCAATGGTTTTATTATCATTAACGGATTTGTCAAATCCATAGAAATGAACAGGATTTTTTAAATCTAATTTCCCAAGCAAAGATTCATCACCATTTAAAACAAGAGTAGTTTCAGGAACATTATAAATTCCTTCTAAAATTTTATTTAAGGTAGTATATACTTCGCCATATCTATCTAACTGATCTCTAAATAAATTAGTAACAGTGATAACTTCAGGAGTTATATATTCTGTTATATATTTTAAATTAGCTTCGTCAACTTCAATAACAGCGTAGTTATCTTTTACTTTGCTACCAAACTTAAAGCTATCCACAAAGGTAGTAACAATACCAGGAAAAAGGTTAGCTCCAGTGTTATTTGTAATAACAGGATGTCCGCTTTCGTTTATAATGTTATAAATCATGCTTGTGGTTGTTGTTTTACCATTTGTACCTGTTACTAAAATTACCTTATATCCTTTTGAAATTTTAGATAAAATATTTTTATCTATTTTTAGGGCAACTCTACCAGGAAAAGTAGTTCCACCTTTTAAAATAGTTTTTGTTAAGAAAAGTGTAAATTTTGCCGATAATATACTGATAATTGTTTTAATACTAATTTTCCTCACCACCTAAATATTATATTTACATTATTAACAAGTTATTAACTTTATAATTAACTTCTTGAATTCTTCTAATAGTATAACATAAACTTTATTAGAAACAAATTTATCTTTAACTTAAATTATAAAAATATTATGAAATTTAATGAAAACGGAGGTGGAGTTCATTTATAGATAAAGAAGAAGTAAAAAGTAACTATTATAAATAAGAAAGTAAATTATTATGAATAATATAATAAAATTAAAAAAATAATAAAGAAAATATAGAAAAAACAATTTAAAAGTGATAGAATATTGTAATAAATACTGTATTTAATGTTATTTAATATTGTTATAGTGATAAATACAATTTAAAAAAGATTAAGTTAGGAGAAAAAATGAGAATTGCAATATGTGAAGATAGTAAATTACAATACCAAGTACTTGAGAATCAAGTGCTTAAGTGGGCAAATGACAGAGAAGAAGCTATTGACATAGAAGGATTTGAAAGTGGAGAAGAGTTTCTATTTAAATGGCCTGAAGATTGTGATTTTGATTTAGTGTTATTAGATATAAATATGAGAGGAATGTCAGGAGTACAATTAGCGAAAGAAATAAGAAAGCAAGATAAAGATATTCTAATTATATTTATAACGGCAGAAGTAGAACATGCATTAGAAGGATATAATGTAAGTGCTCTTAATTATTTATTAAAGCCTGTGAAGGAAGAAGCTTTATTTAAATGTTTAGATATTTCTTCAGAAAAAATTAAAGAAAATTCAAGTAATGCCAAGTATTTAGTTTTTTCAAAAGGAAGAGAACAAATAAAAGTTGATATAAATAAGATAATTTTCATTTCAGCCTTTGACCATTATGTGGATATTCATTATGATAATGAAATTATTACTATTAAAAGTAAAATTGGTGATATGGAAAAAGTATTAGAATTTAGAGAAGAATTTGTAAGATGTCATAGATCTTACATAGTTAATATAAATAATATAGTAACTTTAACTAAGAAAAGTGCCATATTAAAAAATAAAATAGAGCTTCCAGTGAGTAAAAGTAAATTTGAAGCTGTAAGTGAAAAATTCAAATTAATATAAAAGTACATATTATGATAATTCCCGAAGGAATATAATTGCAAACATGAATGATTATATTTTTTCGGGAATTATTTTTAATAAAAGAATAAAAACACAAAAAACGACATAAAAATATAATTTACGAATAATTTTTAAAATTTAACGAATGTTTTAATAAAACTAAAAAAAAAGATTATATAATTAAGTCAACAGGTGAGAGAAAACAAAGGAAAAGAAAAACTCACCCAAAAATATTAAAAATAATGAATAAATTAAATCATTTAGGGGGATTTTAAATTATGAAAAAGAAATTTTTATCATTAATGATGGCAGCAGCAGTTGTTGCTACAACTTCAGTAAGTGCATTTGCAGAGGTGGTGAGAGATAATGTTACTTATCCGGACTCAGCGAATGTAATAACTAGTGATAAACAAGAAACTACATCTAACGTAACAATAAATGGGAACATTCAAGATGAAAAAGGTAATGATGCACCTTCAACTTTTAAAGTAACAGTTCCTACTGCAGCAAGTTTTACAGTGAATAAAGCAGGAAGTCTTGTTGGTCCAACATTGACAGTTAAAAATGAAGGAAAACAAGAGGTTGAAGTTTATGCACAAAGTTTTTCAGCCGGCGATGGGAATATACAAGTTATTTCTGAAGATACAATAAAAACAGATACAGCAAAAGAATCTGCTACTTTAGATAGAAGTTCGGTATCATTAAAATTAACAGGGAATTCTGGGCAAACAGCGTATTTAGGAGCGGCTACAGGTATTAGAGCTGGGGTGTATGGTCAACCAGGTTTAAATGCTGAACAAATTTCTCAAGATGGAATCTTGTTAACAACTTTAGCTGGCGGAAGTGAAGAAACACCATCAACACAAACTATAAGAATGGAAGGAAGTGCAGGTAAGAATACTGTTCCAAAAGCGGTATCAGATACATTTACTTTAACATTAAAAATTAAGAAGGTTGTTAAAGCTTAATATAAAATATTAAAATCCATAATAAATTTATTTTATTATGGATTTTAATCCATAATAAAATAAATTTAGGAGGTAATTATGAGTGATGAAATTAAGAAAAATAATAAGCCTAAAATTATAGTAATGATATTGGTGTTTTTTGTTTTAGCTACAGGGATATATGTTATCTTTAATAAAAAAAATAAAACAGAAAATGTTGAAGGGGCAAGTGTTTCTGGATATATACTTGAAGATGGTGCTGAACCGGGATTAACAGAGGACGAAATAAGAGAGTTATTACAAAGACAAGTAGATGAGTCAAGTATTTCTTTTAGTATTTCTTCTGATCCAATATTTAAAGGAAAGAAGGCTTTTTTAGTTATGGCTAATCCAAGATATAATGCTTATGATATTGATTATGTTATAACTGTTGATGGAAAAGAGCTAATAAGAACAGCTAAAATAGCACCAAATCAATATATTGAAGAAGTTGAACTTAAAGAAGCTTTACCAAAAGGTAGCTACATTGGTGAAGCACTTATAACTGGTTATAATAAAGAAACTGGTGCAGAAGTAGGGAAAACTATAGTTGAACTTAATATAACTTCACAATAATTTATGTTATTAATTTAAATAATGTGAATTTTGGGGGGAATTATGAAAAGAAAAGAAATTTTAGTCTTAATAGGAGAAGTGTTAGGAAGTAGGGCGGTATACTCTGTAGCGTCTTTGGTTATTACCATATCTATGCTTTCAGGCATTACAATTATATTAAGAAATGATATAAGAGATATAAAAAACTATGTTCAGTCAGTTGTAGATAAAGATCCTAATTATAAAGAAGTTCATGGGCAGGTAAGTGGTAGTGAAAATGTTATTAGGGGAAATATAGATATTGAATCTATTTTAGCTAAAGAAGATAAGAAAACAGAAGATGCTAACACTTCTAGTAATATTAGTAGTGGGTATGATAATTATACACCTACTCAAACTGTTACTGGTGAATCAAGTAATAAACCATCAAATATTGCAAATAATTCTTCTGTAAGTGGAGAAACATCATCTGGTATTACTAGTAATAATAAACCTTTAAATAATGATGGAAATGTTAATACTAATGATAATACTAATAATAGTAATGATTCTCAAAAAGAAGAAATTAATGATAGATCATCTTTTAATGGTAAAGATGTAATGGTTTCAGAAGGTGAGCCTTTTAATCCAATGAATGCTTTACAATTAGCAGCTACAGATATTAATGGTAAAAATATCACTAATAAAATAGTTATTACAGAAAATAATGTAGATACATATAAACCAGGATTATATACTGTAAAAGCTAATGTAACATTAAGTAATGAAAATACATTAGAAAAAGAATTTTTAGTAAGAGTAGAACCTACAATATTAAATTTAGCAGTAAATGATTTAAAGATATCTAAAGATATTTTAGAAAAAAATGAACATTTCAATTTAACATTTGCAGTTAAATCATCAAAAAGTTATTTAGAAGTAGCTTCTGTCAATATAAATAATAAAGATTATACAGTAAATAAAGTTTCTAGTGGTTCTTTTTTAAGGAAAAGTGATAAATATGAAGTGAATTTAGTAGCACCAGTTAAAGGTGGAACAGAAAAAATTCAAATTAAAAGTGTAACTATGTCTGATGGAACTATAGTAGATATTGATAAAAGTATTGAGATAGAAATATTAAAAGAAGAAGCTCAGATAACAGATGTAGTTATAAAAAATATAAGTAATGAGCAAGAAAAAATATCATTAGAATATAACTTAAATGATATTGATGAAACTATAGATAAGGCTATGCTTTATTTATACAATGAAGAGAATATTATAATTCAACAAGAAGAGCTTGAAAAGAATAATAAATCTAATATCCAATTAAATATAAATGAAAATGGAATGTATAAAGTTGAAATTAGAGCTTATTATAAAGAAGATATAAATACTGTTAGTGATTTTCGTTTAGAAAAAGAATTGTTTGTAGAAAATATTGAAGTAAGTAAATTTAATAATGAATTATTAAATGAAAATGAACAAATATCTATGGCTTCAATTGATTATGAACAAGAGTCTATGGTTAGAATGAGTATTTCTGAAAATGAAGAAAATAATGAAGCAAGTTATAGACAAGTAAATATCAATCTTGCTTCTGTAGAAGGAGAAAGTCAAATAACTGGACTAGATAATCAAGAACAAACTCAAGATGTTAAAATTACAGGAAATGTAATGGATGATAAAGGTAACATGCCTGTAGCTAATTTTAAAGTTACTGTTCCAACAAGTGCTAGTTTTACTGTTAATAAGAATGGAACTTTAGTAGGACCAAGTTTGCAAATAAAAAATGAAGGTACACAAACAGTTGAAGTTTATGCACAAAGTTTTTCGTGTGTAGGAAGTGGGGATATAAATATTGTTGGTGAAGATGTTATAAATAGAGCCAATAATTCTAGTGATATAAGTGGTGCTTTAGATAGAAGTACAATATCGTTAAAGTTATTAGGAGAGTCACAACAAGTTGCATATTTAGGCTCAAATAATGGAAAAAGTGGTGTGTATAACAGTTCGAACTTACAAAATGAAGTAAGTAGTGGAATTAAGCTATTAACTTTAAATCCAGGTACAGAAAGTCAACCGGAAATTAAGATGATAAGAGTTGAAGGTATGGCAGGCAGTAAAGAAATATCGAAAGCTGTATCAGATAAATATACATTAACTTTAAAAATAAAAAAGAAAGTTAATGTATAAATATAATATAGATTATTATTTTAATCGACTTAATATGAAAGTGTTAAGTCGATTTTATTTAATGTTAAAGATAAAATTTATAAGAAAAATATATATAAATTAACGAAATAAAAAAAGAATTTACGAATATTTATTTAAGAGTATTTAAAAATTTGTTAAAATTGTGATAAGATTTTAGAATGGCATAAATTATAAGTATAATTTATAGGGGCATGAATAATGAAGAGAGATAAAATTATAGAAAAAATAAGAGAATTTTATAAACATAAAAAGAACTACTATATTACAGGGGGAAGTATAATTACTATTGCTTTTTTAGGGACAATAATTGTGAAACCCAGTTATATAGAAAAAACAAATTTTTATATTAAATCTTTAATAGATGGAGATCCTAATTATGAACAAGTGAAAGAAAAAGTAGCATTGTATGCTTTTAGAAAAGAAATTAGCCTTAAAGAATTTAAAGAAGGAACTATTGTAAAGAAAGAAGATGAAGTAAAAGGTCCAATTACAGCTTCTGCTATTAAAAGTGGATTTGATAGTTTCACACCATCAGAAGTTCCAAAAGATGATACGACTACAGAAACTTCCACTTACAGTAATAATACTTTAAACAATGGTAGTAGTTCTAATAATTACTATGTAGAAGAAAAGCCATCATATAATAATAATAACAATAACAATAATATTTCATCAGGTAATGGTATTGATAAAAATGAAACTATA
>NZ_FR886640.1:451-9447 GCF_000436575.1 Clostridium sp. CAG:265 | reverse complement strand
AGGGAAAGATTTAATGATTTATGAAGGTGATAAATTTGATCCTTTAAAAAATCTCAAATTATCTGCTACTGATATTGATGGTAGTAATATAACTAATAAGATAGTTATTACGGAAAATACTGTTGATACATATAAACCAGGTTTATATACTGTAAAAGCTAATGTTCAATTAAGTGATAATACTAAGCTAGAAAAAGATTTTTTAGTTAGAGTTGAAACAACAGCATTGGAATTAGCGGTGGTATCTTTAGAAACAGAATCTGATATAGTAAAAAAGAAAGAAGAAGTGAATATTGATTTTGATGTTAAATCATCTAAAGATTATATATATGTAGAAAAAGTTGTTGTTAATGGTAAAGAATATAATGCCACAAGAAAATTAACTAAAAGTTTATTTTCTAAATCAGACAAGTATTCAACAGTTGTACAAGCTCCTGAAATAGCAGGAATTAATAATCTAACATTGGAAACCATAATAATGTCAGATGGTACTGAAGTTGCAATAAATAAAAGTGTTGCCATAGAAGTTTTACCAGAAGAACCAATAGTTGATGATTTAGTGGTAGATGGCAATATTGAAGATGATAATATAAATATTGATGCTGAATTTACCATTAAAGATATAGACAATACTTTAGAGTCTGGAAAAGTTATATTATATGATGAAAATAATGAAATAATAAGAGAAGATTATGTAAAAACAAATGAATTAGTAAAGTTAAAGTATGAACTTCTAGATGAAAAAGTATATACTTTAAAAGTTCTTAAATATACTAAGTCAAGACCAAGAGAAGCTGAATTAGTAAATAAAGTTATAGATTTAAGACGAGCAAGAGAAAAATTTATAAATAACTATAATCTAATAGAAGGAATAAATCATTTTTCATTAATTTCTGAAGTTGAAGAAGATAATTCCTCTTCTGAAAATAATGATAATGAGAAGGATTTAATAACAAGTAATTCAACAACTAATTCTAGTATATCTACAAGTGGTATAATTAAAAGTGATGCAGGAGAAACACCTAAAAAAACAATAAGTGTAAGTATTCCAACATCAATAGCATTTACTGTCAATAAAGATGCAGAGTTTATAGGTGCTAATATAAATATAACTAATAACGGAGAAGTACCGGTAGATATAAGTGCTATAAAATTTATGGATTATAATATAGATGAAGGGATAAAACTTATAACCACTACAGATGTAAGAACATCAGCAACAACAAAAAATACAGAAAGTGTTGGATATAGAAGAAATGAAATTAATTTATATTTAGAAGGTAATTTAAAGAAAGTTTATTTAGGACATGAAAAAATAGTTTCTCAACTTGGAGGGCAAGAAGCTTCTGAATCGCAAAAGAAAATAGCTAAAGTATTAGCAAATTCATCTACAACATTAACTTTAAATGGTGTTGCTGGGCAAAATCCATTAGAAGTTAATAAACCAATTAAAGATACCTTTAGATTGACTTTAAGAATTAAAAAAAGCTCAGAATAAAATTATAATATTAATGATTAAAAAGGGGGAAGAATGTTTATTGTTCCCCTTAAAATGTTATAGTTTAGATTATTATAGAAAGGAATACAATTAAATGAAATTTAATTTTAGTAAAAAAAACATTAAATTTATTTTGATTTTTGGAGTATTTATTGGAATAGGTGTAATTGCAGGATTAAGTGTAAATATTTATAAAAATTATGGTAGTAATTCAACTGGAGCTATAATACAAGATGGTGTTATATCAGGATATACTGCATCTGAAATTGAAGAGATAATGCAAAGAAAAGCCGATAAATCAACTTTTTCTTTTGAGATTAACTCAAGACCATTTTTCGAAAATGGAAAATCAGAAGGTAATATAAGAATATATAATCCACCTTTTAATAATTATTTAATAGATGTGGAAATTAAATTAGATTCCAATAGCAAAACCATATTTAAAAGTGGTAAACTTAAACCTAATCAATACATAGAAAAAGCAAAATTAAGTAGAAATCTTAAAAAAGGTGAATATGAAGCAACGGCTACTATAAGTGCATATGATCCAACAACAGAAGAATTATTAGGAATATCTGCAGCTAAGATGGTAATAGCTGTGGAAAATTAATGAGTAGGGGGATATTAATGAAAAGAGCAATACTTTTAGCTTTAATGTTTGCATTAACTAATTTTTCAATGACAACACAAGGGTACTCACAAATTGATTCTATAAGGACTATTGCAGAAGGAGAAATAGACGCACCTCCATCTAGTGGCGGAGAATCAGCAGGAAATACACCTTCAACTGGTGATGGAAGTACTTCTGAAGGAGAAAATGATAGTGATACTACAAATCCAAATGAACCAATTGAGCCCATAAGACCAGGCACTTCTCCAGAACCTGTTGATAAGGAAGTTGAGCTTGATGGTGCTATAGGTCCATGGGAACCAGATAGCGATGATATGCCAAATTTTGATGGGATTGAAAATGGAGATTTAATAGGTACTAAACCTAGTGATGAGAATTTGTTTAAAATATCAGTAACAGTTCCATTAAATATGAACTTTATGATAGTGAGTGATGATCCTATAAGATTTACTGGTAAATTTGTTTCACCGTATCATAGTATAACTAATAATGGAACATATCCATTAAATGTTTCCCTTAATAGTTTTACAAGAGCAGATGAAAGTAGCAATTCTAGTGGTACCGCAAGAACTAATAGTTCGAGTAAAGACACTAAGCTATATGTGGAAGAACCACAAGCTGGGAATAATAAAGTTGAAATGAGATTAAACTTAAACTATGATAGACCAGAGCAAGGTACATATTTAAAAACAATAAATTTACATAATTTATCTCAAACAACTGATAAAACTTTAGGTGAAATTGGTTCTAATGAAACTGCTAGAATATATTATAGAAGTGATTTATGGGAAACACCTAAAAGTGAAGGAATTACAGAAGATGTTGTTTCTAATTTTAATTTAATATTATCTTTTTCTACTCAAAACACAAATGCAGGTACAGAAAATGGAACAGGTGGTAGTGCAGGCACAGGCTCTGAAGGAAATGCTTCAAGTACACCTTCTAGTGGAAATATAACTAGTGGTGGAAGTAATGAAGGAGCTGATTCAGGTTCAGGTTCAACTGGAAGTGATACAAATATAGAACCTAGTGGAAACTAAAGTTAATTACATATAAAGTGGTGGTTAAGTATGAAAAAGAAAAATAGCATTATTGCAATTGGAATTGTAGTAGGTATAGGGTTGATTGTATTTTTAGCTTCATTTACTAGCAGTAAATTTAATAATATCAGCAAATATAAATTATTAGAAGCTCCTGACAGTGGAAATGAAGAAGATTTAGAATTTTTAAAGTATAAAGTTACATTGAAAAATGGAACTTATATGGAATATGATCAAACAACAAATACTTATAATTGGTCATAAAAAAGGAGGTGCTAATTTGAAAAGCAATAAAAATATAATAATAGCTATATCTTTAATAGTTGTATTTATCTTGGGGGCATTTTTAATTATAAAAAGCACTAAAAATACAGAGGAAAGTAGATTTTCTACTGCTATAGAGCAACCTTTTACTATAGACACTATAAATGTTGTATTTAATATAAACCAAGATGGAGATCATCCGTTATTAAAAACTTATTATGAAAATAATTCTAATAAAAAAATAACAAATATGACTTTACAAGTTAAGTATAAAAATACTGACACTGTTGAAGATATTAAGATAAGTGGTTTAGTATCTTCAGGAGAAAAGTCAAAAGAAGTGTTAATAGTAGGACCAGATAGTAGATTAGTTGAAGATGTAGAAATACTAAAATATAAGATATCAATAGAAGATGGAGTTTATATGGAATATAATCCAATAACTAGTGAGTACAATTGGTCATAAAATATATTAAATTTTTTATATAATGAATATAAAATTTTCCGAAAAAATAGAGAAAAAAATTGAAATATGTTAAAAGTATAATAGATTTAAAGGTATTATAGTTAATAGTTTATTAGTTATAGTATTTTTAAATCTTTTTTATATGTTTGTAAGAATGAAGGGATGAAATAAAAAAATAAGCTACGCTTATTTAAAAGTATAATAAGTTAGTGAGAGAACTACTTAAAAGTATCAAGAATATGTGAAGTATTATAACTTTACATAATGGAAGGTAATGTAACAGTTTATAGAATGTTAGAAAACTTTTTAAAATATTAGATAAAAATTACAAAGTTTGGCATAATAGTTTTAGGAGGTGGGACTTTTGAAATATTATTCAATAGGAGAATTTGCTAAAGCTATTGGAAAAACTACAAAAACTCTAAGAAATTGGGATAAAAATGGAAAGTTAAAACCAGTTAGAGTTGAAGATAGTGGATATAGGTATTATTCTCAAGAACAGCTTGATCGCTTTTTATTCAAATAGTTACAGTATTTAGTTGCAGACTTCAAAGTAAAAAAGCAAAAAAAGCTAAAAAATGATTAAGGAGTTATTGGAAGATGATACTTGCAAAAAAGATTAGATTATATCCAACAGAAGAACAAGAACAAAAATTATGGCAATCCGTTGGTACCGCAAGATTTATCTATAACTGGACTTTAAATAGACAAGAAGAAAGTTATAAAAATGGTGGTAAATTTATCAAAGATAGTGATTTAAGAAAAGAAATTACTCGACTTAAAAAAGATAAATTATCATGGCTTAATGAAGTGTCCAATAATGTAGCAAAACAATCAGTAAAAGATTGTTGTAATGCTTATAAAAACTTCTTTAAAGGTTTAGTTGATAAACCTAAATTTAAAAGTAGAAAGAAATCAAAACAATCTTTTTATAATGATACTTCTAAATTAAAAGCTAAAGAAAAATCAGTTTTAATTGAAAAAATAGGTTGGGTTAAAACTAAAGAACAATTACCTATGGATGTTAAATATACAAATCCAAGAATTAGCTATGATAATAAGTATTGGTATTTATCCGTAGGTATTGAAGAAGAAATGCCCGTAGTTCAATTAACTGGTGAAAGTTTGGGTATTGATGTTGGTATTAAAGATTTAGCTGTATGCAGTAATGGAATGACTTTCAAAAATATTAATAAATCTAAGGAAGTTAGAAGATTAAAAAAATCTTTAAAAAGAAAACAAAGACAATGTTCAAGGAAATATGATTTTAAATTAAAAATGAAGTATAAATGTGAGTTTTGTGGTATAGACTTTGTTGAAGCAGATAGATATTATCCATCATCAAAATTATGTAGTTGTTGTGGATCTATAAAAAAAGATTTAAAACTTAAAGATAGAATATATAAATGTTCATGTGGTTTAAATATAAATAGAGACTACAATGCAAGTATTAATCTTTCAAGATATAAATTAGCAATTTAATCACTTATAAGATATTGCTAATATATACCATGCGTTGTATGGGAATTTACGCCTTTGGAGTGTCATATCAAACTAAAGTAGTCTATGTTTATCAAGACAAAATAGGACACGTTGAATAAGGAATTAAACAAGCTTTATAAAGTTTTATAAAGTTTTGGCAACGGTGAAGTAGTGAAATAAAGAAAAAGACTTTTATATTTGATATGTGTAGCATTAATGACAATTGAATTTTTACCAAAACAATTAATAGCTAATGCTACATTAAACTCAAATGAAGTCAAAGAAATAGAAGAATCTGAAAATAAAGATATACAAAGTGAAAGTGAAGTTTCACCTATAGCCTTATACACTAGAGCTCAACCAACATCATTAACAGATGTTGTTTTTACAGTAAAAGGTGTTAGATATAGTAATGGTAACGATGAAAGATTTAAAATTAAATTCGATATCAGTAAAAAGTTTATAAAAGTAACGTTAAAGGTGATGACAACAATTCATATGCTGAGGGAACTGAAAGCTTAGAAAGAGGTAAAAAGTTATTTAAAGTAACTAATACTGGATTAGAAGTAGTAACTAATGATGCTCCAACAATAACTATAGCTTCTGAAGCAGGCTATACTGAAGTAACTGAAAATAATGAAACAGTTTGGAAAAAGACAATAAAAAGAGGAGATGATATAGATTTAGCAAAAGGGATAACAGTAAGTGATACTTTTGCCCAAGTTAATCATATTCCTGTATTATTAGATTATAGTGTTTTCAATAATATGAAGTTAGGTGAACAAACAGTTATATACATATTAACAGATAGTTGGGGAGCAAGAGTAACTAAGAAAGCTATAATTACAGTACAACCTAAGAATGATTTAGAGCAAGTTAAATTTAAGTTTTATTCTAAAGGTACTAATAATGAGTTGTTTAATATGACTATTGACTCTGTAAATCATAAAATAGAAGTTAATAGAGTATCAAGTAATAATCAAGCTATAAAAGGATATTCTGGAGCTGCTTTTAAAATTAAGATTATAGATGGTGTTAGAATTGAATTAGAAAAAATAAATATGTATGAAAGTTATTATGTAAGCTTATGGCTTCAAATCATAACAAGTTAAAGATTTTAGGAAATGTTATTAAAACAGATAGAGTGTCAGAAGATGATTATAGCAATGGAATAAATTCTGAAGATCAAATGTTAAATGTAAGATTTGAAAATACAGAAGAAGGTATTAAAGCTATTTATAATGCTACGCTAGTAATATCAATTATACCATAAAGTAATAATAGTTCAAGAATACAAAATACAAGTGAGTCTATAGTTAATTTAGGAGAATTTTTTCATTATTTAGGTGAAACTTACAAGTTAACAGAAAATATGCAAGTAACTGATGATAAGGATGGAGAAATAGATGTTGATAAGATAACAGCAACTATTCAAAAAGGTTTAGAAAGGCATGAACTAATATTTGGTGGTCGTAATATAAGTGAACAAGATTTTCCAGTTTTTAAATTAAAATTAGTTGAAGAAAACAATAAGCCTAAGATTAATTTTGAAGCTTTAATAAATGATCGAATTCTTGCTACATCTAAAAGTAATTATGATTACTATGGAGTAGAAATATTTAGAGATACTGAAAATACTGGAGTAAGAAATAGACTTGTTGAAGTTAAAGTTGAGGTACAGGATAATCCAAGTAATGAAAGTTTTAATATGAGAAATTTAGTAAGTCAAGATTTAGAGTATGAAGATAAAATTAAAGGTGATACTTGATTTTTTCTTATTTTAGAATAAGTAGAATATAGCTCAGTTAAATCCATCTCCTCCACAAACTGGCTTAGTAATCTCACCGAATCATTATCTGGAATTATGCAACTATATATCAAAAGGAAGTTTTAATTGATAAAACTTTCGATTTATAGATTAATCATTACTAGTTTATTGACATAATTAATTTAAATATTTATAATTATTATTGCAGCACTTTACAATAAATTTAACTAGCTTTATTACTATCGGCAAGATATTTAAATATATCTTCAGAGGTAGTAATATTTTTATATAATTGCAGTGTTTTAAGAAATTTACTAAAAATAAATTCCTTAGAAATACACTCTGATAAATGATATTTCACTTCTTGTGGACTTTGAAATTTATACTTATAAAGATTGTTGCTGATAAATGGTAATAGTATTGTTAGGCTATAGGCTTATACCTAGTAAATTAATTTACTTATTTATAGCCTCATTACTCTTTACCATATAATTCCCTAATGACCAAAAAGTTTTTTGTTGGTAGAAAATAGTTTCTATATTCCAACGTATTTTATATATGTTATAGGTTGATTTCTCTACAGGTTTATCTTGTTTAGTTTCATCAATTGATATATTATCAAAACTATTAATTTCATTAGGATCGATAATACTAATGTATAATCTAACAGAAGTAAATTTAACTATATCTGTAGTAGTAATTGTTATATACACTGGCGTATGAATTAAGTTTACAGCTAACTTTATGTGAGTAACAAAGGATTTACAATCTTTTTTATATTTTAAATTATGATAGTCTATTCTTTTACCTCTTTTTCTAGGGCTACCACGTTTGTGAGTTTTTTCTATATTAAGATCAAACATAGCTGCATCGCTACGCAAAGCACCTATTATATTTATATTTTCAAATTTTTTAATTGAACTTATAAATGGTGCTTTAGTATACCAACTATCACAAGTAATAATTACTTGATATTCTGCTAAAGCATGTGTTATATCCATAACCATATCTGCTGCTACTTCTAATTTAGTTTTATCATAAAGTCTATATTGGATAGGAAGCTTTAGATAATTAATTTTAGTATTATGGGTTATTGGAATAGCTATATCTAATGATATAAAACACTGGCCATTTAGATAAGATGATCTATTTTTACTTGTATGATCAAAAAACTTTTCATAACAATCAAATTTTTCACCAAATTTAGCTTAAAGAGTATCATCTATTATTAAGTATATAGTTGTAGTTTTCTTTAAAGTATTTGGTATAAGACTAATTGTCACGTTAAGCGTAGCTATCGCTAATTGGGATATATTAAAGGTTTTTTTTGTGCTAAGAAATAGTAAAATCTATTTAAGCAAGCATTCCAGTATTTCTTTATAAATTTATAGATCTAACTTCTTGAACATAAAGTAATGCAATAATAGTAATTTTAAAATTTTCAAAGCTTCTTTTATAAAAAATATCTTTATATTGAGATAAATATATTTCTAATGTTTTAATTATTGATTTATTGTTAATACTATTCATAAGGCCAAATACACTCCTGCTCTTGTTTGTATTTTGTTTTATGATTAGTTTTTGCAGGAGTTAAGTATTTGGCTCGTTTTATTTTATGGGATTTATTTTTAAATTACTTGTAAAGTGGTGTAATTAAAAATTAAGCTAATATATTATAGTATTTATTTTTAATGAAACAACCCCATTTAATTAAATAGAAAGGAGTGAAAAAAACAAATGAATAAAAGGTTAGTTTCTATTATTTGTGCAGCAGTAGTATTTACTCAAACCTTGCCAACAAATGCAATTGCAACAACAATTGAAGATACATTTATTAAAAAAGGTTT
>NZ_FR886640.1:0-347 GCF_000436575.1 Clostridium sp. CAG:265 | reverse complement strand
ATTCTAATAGTGAAGAATCAAGTTCTGATGAAAATGAGACAATTCAAGACAACAAGTTAAAGGAAGAAGAATTAGGACTTGATAGAGCTAAATTTAATGCATATATAGATAAAACTGATCAATTATTGTTTTCTATTGGGTTTGATGAAAAAGAAAAGAAATTCACTGTTAGTGAACAATCTGAAAAAAATATATCAGAAGAAACTCCAGAAGAAACAATGTATACTATAAAAATATTTGATAAAGAGCAAAAAGAAAAATTTTCAGTAGAACTTAAAGGTAAGGATACTGGAAATTCTGAAAAATTAGAGCCATTAAAAAGCTTAAACTATGAAGTAGGAGATTTT
>NZ_FR886639.1:300-1149 GCF_000436575.1 Clostridium sp. CAG:265 | reverse complement strand
CAGTTCCTGGATTTATTGTCAGCAAAAATGGAGAATGGGAAACTCGTTGTGATTCTTCAATGTCAGAAGATGAAATACTAACTATGATAAAATAAATTTTTTATAAAGAACGCAGTTTAGATTATTAATCTAAACTGCATTTATATTTCTATTTTATTAATCCTCGTATGATGGCACCGTCATATTTAGCTTCAAGAATTGATGTTGATGGATCATAGTTTTCTAAAATTATTATTGTAATATCCTTTGCTGAGTCATATTCTGTGTAAGAATTAAATCCATCAATAACACCACTATGTCTTATAATTCCATCACTAATTATTAAACCAAATCCATATCCACTATCTTCTGAAGGTGTTATCATTTCATTATAAGACTCTTGTGAAAGTAATTTTCCTGTATGTAGCATTCTCTCCCATCTAAGTAAATCATATACATTAGTATATATATTACCAGCTGCAAACGTAAATTTAGGATTTACAACAATTTCACCTGATTCAACACTGCCATGACCTTTTGCATCTGTATCCTCTGCACTCATACTTGATATTTTCATTCCACAAGGCTTAAAAATATTTTCTTTTATATAATCTTCATATGAAACTCCAGAGGCTTGTTCAATTATTAAACCAAGTAGATAGTAATTTGTATTACAGTAATCATATGCTTGTCCAGGTTCAAATTGTAATTCACTTAAATATAAATTATTTAGGATTATATCTGCTGTCCATCTTGAATCTGATACATATTCATCAAAATATGCCTTTTCTCTATAATCATTTAATATTTTTAAACTCTCCTCATCTTTAAAATACAATTCTGCTGCATTTAAATAGTCTACAAGACCTG
>NZ_FR886639.1:0-267 GCF_000436575.1 Clostridium sp. CAG:265 | reverse complement strand
CAAGACCTGATCTCATTTGTAATAACTCTCTTACTGTTATCTGATTTGCATATTTAAACTTTGGAAAATACTTATCAATGGTATCATCAAGATTTATTTTCCCATCTTCCATCAGTTGCATTATAGCTACTGCTGTAAATTGTTTTGTATTTGAGGCTATAGCAAAACGTGTATTTACTTTATTTACTATATTATCATCATAATCTGCATTTCCATAAGCTTTAGCAAATTTAATTTCATTGCCTTGCGCTACCAATGCCACGCCTT
>NZ_FR886638.1:31728-42023 GCF_000436575.1 Clostridium sp. CAG:265 | reverse complement strand
CTAAATCTTTATTTTCTTCGTAAGATTTAATTCTATCAAAGAAACTTGTCATTTAAATTATTATTATTTAAAACTTTATATATTTTCATAACCTTTATTATCCTTTTTAACAATATAATTATAATTTTTTCTTTCTATATTGATGTTGTACTAAAATAATAGCAATAATAATATATTCATCACTAAAAAACCTAAATCAATAGCAACCAAAGTTAGTTTTATAGCTAACCATAATATTACTATCAATTTAGGTTTTGCCTGCTTACCAGTAACAATCCATAAATAGACTATCTCTTAACTTATTTTTAGTATATCATCCTATGTAAACATTATTAAATGATATTAATAAATTCTTTTTTCATCAAAAATTTCTTTCTAATCTCTATAATTAATAACAAGCTTCTAAAATTGTTAAAATATCTTCTGCCGTAAGTTTTTTATATCCTCCACCCAACACTGTAGAGTTTGCTATAAGTGGTAACATTTCTTTTGTTGCTCCAAGGTCCCTAAGAGAAGTAACCATACCACATTCTTTAATAAATGATTCTAAGGCTACAAGACCTTCTTTAGCAATCTCATCCTTAGTTTTACCTTCTGGTGATACATGCCATACTTCCTTAGCAAATCTAACAAATTTATCTAAACCATAAGTATAAATATAATTATAATATGGAATAGAAATTGCTGCTAATCCCATACCATGTGCACAATCAGTATAAGCACCTAATTGATGTTCAATCATATGCACTTCCCAATCTTGCTCTTTTGCAAGACCAGCCATAGTATTAAGAGCAAGGGTAGCACTCCACATAATATTGCTTCTAGCTTCATAATCATTTGGATTTTTAATAGCCACTCTTGCATTATCTATCACTGAACGAAGAAGCCCTTCAATTACATAATCAGTAGTATTATTATCATTTCCTGAGAAATATTGCTCCATAAGATGTGACATAATATCAAATATACCACTTACCATTTGATATTGTGGAACTGAAAAAGTATACTCAGGATTTAAGATTGAGAACTTTGGATATACTTCTGATGGATATACTCTACCATTTTTAAGTTTTAATTCTTCATTAGTAATAACTGATCCCCCATTCATTTCTGAACCAGTACCAACCATTGTTAAAACAGATCCTACTGGTACAATTTTATTATTAACTGGTTCAAAATTAATCCAATATCTTGTAAAGGCATCTCCTTCACAATAAGCAGATACTGAAATTGCTTTTGCGCAATCTATTACAGATCCGCCACCAACTGCTAATATAAGATCTACATTATTCTCACGAACAAGCTTTCCCCCTTCTAAAACTTTACTATAAGTAGGGTTTGACATAACCCCAGAAAGCTCTATAACCTTTTTTCCTCCCTCATTTAAAATCTTAACTATTTCATCATATAAACCTATTTTCTTTATAGAGTTCTTTCCATATATTAAAAGTATTGTTTCTCCATAACTTTCAAGCTCCCCTTTTAACTGATTTAAAGAATCCTTCCCAAAATGTATTCTTGTTGGGTTATAATAAATAAAATCAAATAACATAATCTTCCTCCTATATTTTCAATATATCTTTATTTATACCTAAATAAACTTTAGTATTTTCCCAATACCTATATCTATTTAAATAACTTAAGTTTAGTATACCAGTTGAAGTTAACTCTAAGTCAAATACTTTTTTAACAAATTCTTTTAGTTAATCCAATAACTTTCACACTAATTATTAATAGTGACTTTACCATTAACTCCCTTAGACAATATTTAGCATTTTTTTTAAATGTTTTATTATATAATTAATTAAGAAAAATGAATAGTAGAACTTTGAATTGATTATTTACTTAAAGAAATAGAGTAGAATTCTTTAAGGTAGAAATGAGCTTAACCTGTCCATAAGTCAGATAATAATAATTAAGGAGGTTTTTAAAGAATGAAAAAAAAGATAAAAATTTCAACTTTTATATACTTTATTTGGATTTTAATTGGAATTAGTATTATTATTTCTCCATCTGTTTTTAAAAATAATTTTAATATTGAATTTGGCAAAAAAATAATTACTTGTTATGTTATATCTTCAACTATGATTCCCATCATATATCATAGGATAAAAAATTAAATAATTTTAAAATTTATAATTAAACATACTATAAAAAAGTTAGATTCTTTATACGCCTTTGTATTTTAGCAAATGGGAAAGTGGCTCCGATAGTTTCCTTGAAGCCATTAAAACCGTCAACGCATATAGTAAAGTTTTGCTCCTTAATATATTCTTTTAATCTTCATAAATTCTATCATTTATACCTTATTTATAATATCCTAATTATTTCTATATCTTTATTAACAAACTTAATGTTCCTACTGTTATTAAAATAAGTCCTGCTGCTGACTTTTTAGAAAGTTTTTCCTTTAAAAATATATATGCAAAAGCTACTGTCACTAAAATACTCAACTTATCTATAGGTACAACAATAGATGCTAAACCATCATGAAGAGCTTTATAATAGCAAAGCCAAGATGCTCCTGTGGCAATTCCTGACAATCCAATAAACAGTAAGCTTTTTTTACTTATTTTCTTTACTTGTCCATGTTTTTTTTGTAAAAATACAATAAGCCATGCCATCATAAGTACTACTATAGTTCTAATAGCTGTTCCTAAATTTGATTCTACATTTTCAATACCAATTTTCGCTAATATAGAAGTAAGTGAAGCACATACTGCTGATAGCACTGCATATATAAGCCATGCCTTATTTTTAACTTCCTTTTGCTCTTCTTCCTTCTTTTGAATCATTAAATATGTTCCTAGACCTATTGCTATCATTCCAATTACCATTGGTACGGTTATATCTTCCTTTAAGAAGATAAACGCTAGTACCATTGTTAAAATGGTGCTGGATTTATCTATTGGTACCACCTTATTAACATCACCAAGCTGAAGTGCTTTAAAATAGCATAGCCACGATGCTCCTGTGGCCATACCAGATAATATTAAAAATATATAGCTCTTAATACTTATATCTACAAGTTGGTTTTGAGATCCTACAATAAATACCATCAGCCATGAAAAAATAAGAACTACAATGGTTCTTAATGCTGTTGCTACGTGAGAATCCACATATTCAATACCTATTTTGGCAAGTATTGATGTTGCACCTGCAAAAAGTGCCGACCCAAAGGCGTATAAAATCCACATTTCTTTCACCTCCAATCATTTTTTAATTAAAAGCCTTCTTTAACGAAGCGCTCTATTCTTCTAAGTGCTTCATAAATATTTTCCATTGATGATGCGTAGCAAGCTCTAATAAATCCTTCTCCACAATCACCAAAAGCATTACCTGGCACAGCAAGTACTTTTTCTTTTAAAAGAAGCTTCTCACAAAATTTTTCTGATGAAAGCCCTGTAGATTTTATACATGGAAATACATAAAATGCCCCTAAAGGTTCAAAGCATTCAAATCCTAACTTTCTAAATCCATCTACAAGCACTCTTCTTCTTCTATTATATTCCTTTACCATTTCACTAACGCTTTCATCACCATTTCTCAATGCTTCAATAGCTGCAAATTGTGCTGTCGTTGGTGAACACATTATTGCATATTGATGTATTTTTTTCATTGCATCTATTAATACCTTGTTTCCACAAGCATATCCCAGTCTCCATCCTGTCATAGCATAAGCCTTTGAGAAACCATTAATCACAAGAGTTTTATCTTTTATCTCTGGGAAGCTGGCAATAGATACATGTTCCTTATTATAAGTAAGTTCTGCATATATTTCATCTGATATAACTATTACATCTTTTTTCTTTAAAACTTCCACAATAGGCTCCAATTCTTCTCTAGTCATTATTGCTCCTGTTGGATTGTTAGGAAAAGGTATGATAACTACCTTTGTCTTTTCTGTAATAGCTTCTTCAAGTTCATCAGCTGTTAGCTTAAAATCATTTTCTACTTTTAACTCTAATACATTTGCTTTAGCACCTGTAAATGTAGTACAACCCTTATATGCCACAAAACTTGGCTCTGGAATAAGAACTTCATCACCTGGACCAACCAATGCCCTTAAAGCAATATCTATTCCTTCACTTCCTCCCACTGTAACAAGTATTTCATCTGATGGGTTATATAACAAATCAAATCTTCTTTTTAAATATTTAGCTATTTCTTCTCTTAACTCAATAAATCCGGCATTAGAAGAGTAGTGCGTATCTCCTTGCTCCAACGAGTATATACCCGCTTCTCTTATATTCCATGGTGTAACAAAATCTGGCTCTCCAACACCTAATGAAATAACATCTTCCATTTCATTTACTATATCAAAAAATTTTCTTATTCCTGAAGGAGGCATCTCCTTTACTTCTTTCCTAATCATATTTTCTAGTATCATATAAATATAGCCTCCCTATTATCAGTATTCTTCTTTTCCTTAAATATTGTTCCATGGTCCTTATACTTCTTTAATACAAAATGCGTTGCTGTTCCATCTACATTATCAAGTACTGCTAACTTTTGCGCTACAAAAGTAGCCACCTCTTTCATGGTCTTTCCTTCCACTATAACAGTTAAATCAAAACCACCAGAAGACATTAGATAGCACGCTTGTACCTGATCATATCTATATATTCTCTCTGCAACCTTATCAAACCCTTCTCCCCTTTGAGGAGTAACCTTCACCTGTATTAATGCTGTAACAACTTCCTTCCCTGTATTTTCCCAATTTATCAGTGTTGTATATCCTGCAATAATACTTTTTTCTTCATAATCTTGTATTGCTTCTCTTACCTCTTCAACAGTCTTGCCAACCATAACTGCAATCTGCTCATCGGTATACCTAAAATTCTTCTCCAATATCTCTAAAATTTCTTCCAATTTTATACCTCCAAATTAAATAAATGTTTATTTTATTCTATAATAGCTAAGCCTCTTCCAGAATTATCTTATACCTAAACTTTTTAAAGCCATAAAAACTTATTTCTTTTTCTATACAAAAAAGCCTCATCCCTTAAAAAGGGACGAAGCTGTAATTCCGCGGTACCACCCTCATAAACAACATAAATTGTTCACTCAGTAGAAATAATAATTATTTCTCCTTTTATAACGTAAAGGTAACGTCTCAACCTACATTAAGCTCTAAACTTAGTTCTCAGTTAAGCAATTCAAAGGCTGCTTCTAAAAAGAATCATTACTAAGTCTCACCAAACCTTAGCTCTCTAAAAATAATATCTTTAAATACTCTTCCTCATCACTATCTTTATTATGATTTTATCTATATATTAATTATCTAATACAACCAATTGTAAGTCAATGATATTTTATTTACATTTTGCTATATCCATCTCTTAATTCTTTTTAAAATTCATTATTACCTTAAATAAATCGCCATCAACTTCAATTTTAAAGCTTCCACCTTGTAATTCTACAAAACTTTTTGCAATGGCAAGGCCTAATCCTGAACCTTCAGTATTTCTAGATTCATCACCACGAACAAACCTTTCCACTATTTCATTAGTATTAAAATCTATTTCTTCTGCCGCCATATTTTTCATTATAACTTCTACATTATCTTCTCTTTCTATTATATCTAAATATACCCTACTATTTGCCATAGCATATTTTGTTGCATTTATAATAATATTTTCAAAGATTCTAAAAGTACATTGGCTATCTAATTGAAGCGCTACCTTTTCTTCTGGAAAATTATTTTTAAATGTTAATGATGAAGCTTTAATTTTATCATCTAATTCAAGTAGTGTTTGCTTCATTAGTGAAACAATATCTATCTCCTCTATATTTAATGTTATATTTCCACTACTTGCTTTACTCATTTCAAATAAATCTTCAATAAGATTCTGTAATCTTTGTGACTTTCTATCCACTATTTCTATATATTGCTTACGCTTTTCCTGGCTTAAATTTTCATCTTTTAAAAGATCAACATAAGTTATTATTGCTGTAAGAGGAGTCTTTAAATCATGAGAAACATTAGAAATTAAATCAGTTTTCATTCTTTGACTTTTAACTTCTTCTTGTACTGCTTTCTTAAATCCCCCTTGTATTTTTTCTAAATTATCCTTAAATGGATTAAATACACCTAAATCTTCTTCTATTTTAACATCTAAGTTTCCTGCCGCTATTTCATTTGTAGCCGTAGTTAATCTTTTATATTTATCACTTATATCATCTACATATTTTGTAATAACAATAAATAGTATTATTGAGTAGATAATTATAAACGGAATTTCAAAGAACCAAATAAAAGATAAAATTAATAATATAGCTGCATTTATTAATACAAGCTTTAAAATATACTTATTGTTATTTTCCTCTAAATTTATTTCTGTTACATAATTTATAGTCTTCTTAAGATATATAAATATCCAAACTAATATTCTACCTATGATACTTCTGCTCTTAAAATACTCTTTAAATCCAATTTTAAACATTGATTTTATTACTGTCATTCCAAAGAAAGCTATGGCAAAAATTCCAAACCATACAGCTATATTAAATGTACTTACCATGCCCTCAGATACTATCTGATTCTTTATTATAGGTAACTCCTTTAAATACGATACCCTTATCATACTTTCAGCTGCTGCAATCCATAATGCTATATCACAACTTATAATAATGAACCAAATTTCAAATGGTATTTTTAAAATATTAAAATCTTTAACCTTCTTATATGGGAATATTAAAGCTGTTAATAATATTATAGCTATAATACTTGCACTGATTAAAGTTCCATAACTTTCATATCCATAATATGAAGCATTGTCTATATTCCATGAAAGATGATCTGAATAAACTAGTTCAGTTGGCACAGCAAATACATAAGTCATATTCTTAATAGGAGTAATAATTTGTGATGCTTCTCCATCAATAATATCTTTATAATCATACATAGTTGATGATATAGTATTCGCATTAACTCCCTTAACATCACTTAAAGAAATATTCCCATTTTCATCAAAATTAAGTACTACAGTAAATCTATATTTATTCATATCTATTTCAGATAAATCTATATTTTTATCCTCTTTAACGGTAATACTATCACTGATATTTGTGGTAGTTAATCCACTTTCCTTATCCAAGGCAAAATATTGAAGATTACTTAAACTCCCTTTTAAATTTGTAATCCATCGGTTAAAGTTCTCATTAAATCTGTAATATACCTCATCATTATATGATTCTTCATTGCCTTCATATAAATAGTTCATACTATTTTTATCTATAAATATATCTTTAGGTTCTTTTATTTCCTCACTATTTTGGTTTTTAATTTTATAATCTAATGCATAACTAGATTCTATTAATATCTTAGCAAAATCATAGTTTTCTAAATAATTATATGATGTATCCTTTGCTAATTTACTTATAAAAGGATATGTTTTAAACATTCCTATGGCTGCTATAAATAATGTTAATAATATTATTAAACTAGTTAAAATCTTATTTTCTTTTTTATCATTGCTTTTCAAGTTTATATCCAACTCCCCACACCACCTTTAAATATTTTGGTTTTTTCGGATTAATTTCTATTTTTTCTCTTATATTTCTCACATGAACCATTATTGTATCTGTATTAATAGCCTGTTCATTCCATACTCTTTCATATATTTCCTCAGCTGAAAAGACCCTACCTGGATTTCTTATAAGTAATTCAAGAATTTTAAACTCACTAGGTGTCATCCTTATACTTTTACCATCAAGAATTACTTCCTTAGTATCAGTATTAAGTTCTAAACCACCAACTTCAAATACATTGGTATTTTCCTCTTCATGCTTTACCATATTTAAAAATCTTGAGTATCTTCTTAAATGTGAATTTACCCTTGCTAAAAGCTCTAATGGTCTAAATGGCTTAGTAACATAATCATCTGCTCCTATATTAAGGCCCATTATTTTATCAACTTCTTCTGATTTTGCTGATAACATTATCACTGGAAAATCATATTTTTCTCTAAGCTTCATAACAAAGGTTATACCATCCATCTTGGGCATCATTACATCCACTATAGCTAAATGTATTTCTTCGTTGCTTAAAACCTCTAACCCCTCTATACCATTACCTGCAATAAACGTCTTATATTCTTGGTTATTTAAATAAGCTTCTATGGCTCTGGCTATATCAATTTCGTCTTCAACTATTAAAATACTATATGAATTCATAAAACTCCTTCTTTCATTAAAACATTATTAACTAACTCTATTATAAATGAATATAAATAATGTTCCATATTGTGCTAAGTATTGAATTATAGTATTACCTTCCATTGGTTCACTCTCCTTTTCTTAGTATAATTATATAATAAAGGATAAAACTTAAGAAAAAAGATTAATATTTCTAAAGAAATTCTAAATAAAAAAAACTGCAAGCTACTTCATCCATAGCTCCAGTATTACTCCAATACCTTTCACAACAATTATTTTGTAATGTATTTACCACAGTTCTGGAAATATCTATAACTTGCTAATTTAAAAATAACTATTTTGGTAATACTATTTATTATTAATAGATTGTTGAATAACTATTTTTTGCAAATTTTATTTATTCAACAATCTATCTATTAAGTATAAAAGGAGAATGATATTATGGAAAAATTAAGTTTTGTAATTGAAAACCAACTTGGTGTTGCTAAGGATAATGAAGAATTAAAAAATAGCCTTAATGGTCAATTTAATGGAGAAACTGCTGAAGTAGGACTTTACTTAGCAATGGCTAGAGTTGCTCAACGTTCAGGTTATCCTGAAATTGCAGAAGTACTTAAAGTTATTGCTTGGGAAGAAGCTGAACATGCAGCTCAATATGCAGAACTTACTGGTAGAGTATCTGACTGTACTAAAACTAATCTTACAAATATGATGAATGGTGAAATTGGTGCCAACAAATTAAAAGCTGAATTAGCTCAAAAAGCAAAAGCTGCCGGACTTGAGGAACTTTATACATTTATTGATCATGCTGCAAGAGATGAAGCAAGACATGCAAGTATGCTTCATGGAATGCTTAATCGCTTATAATTATAACCTTTAATGTAAAATAGCCTTAGCTATAATATCCTATGCTAGGCTATTTTTATTATTCTTAATTTATAACCCGTAACTCATAATAAAAAAAGGTTGTATTTGCAAATATTTTTCTCTATAATGTACAAGTATCTTTATTGAATGGAATCTTTTTTATCAAAAGAGTTTAATAAATTTAATATTGATGTTGAATAATTAATATTTTTACAAAAGATTACAAACAATATAATACATAAATAGGAGGACAACTTATGAGTAATCAAAAACATCTTGGCGATGCACCTATTGGAAAGTTGTTATTACAATATTCTATTCCAGCCATCATTGGTATGGTAGTAAATGCCCTATATAACATTGTTGATAGAATGTTCATCGGAAATATACCTGATATAGGTTCACTAGCAATAACTGGTGTAGGTATTACTATGCCAATTATGACAATAGTGCTAGCCTTTGGTATGCTTATTGGTATTGGTACTACTGCTAATATCTCCCTTAATTTAGGAAAAGGAAATAGAACTACAGCTGAAAAACTTTTGGGAAATGCTTTTACTTTAAGTATAATAGTAGGACTAGCTATTGCAATAACTGGAACTATCTTTGCTAACCCTATTCTAAATCTTTTTGGTGCCAGTGAAAATACACTATTTTATGCAAAAGAATATATAGGTATAATTTTGCTTGGATGTACATTTAATATTCTTTCATTTGCTTTAAACAGTACAGTAAGAGCTGATGGAAATCCTACAATGTCTTCCATAACCATGGTAATTGGCTGTGGTGCTAACATTATACTAGATTATCTATTTATCTTTGTACTTAACCTAGGAGTTAAAGGTGCTGCTTTAGCAACTATTATTTCACAAGCTATTACTTTCTTTATAATTTTATATTACTACACATCTGGTAATTCAAACTTAAAGTTAAAAATTGAAAACTTTAAATTAAAAAAACACCTAGTAACTATGACTTTTGCCATTGGAATAGCTCCATTTGCTACACAAATAGCTAATAGTTTAGTTCAAGTTATTGCTAATAACGCCTTAAAAACTTATGGTAGTGATTTAGCAATTGGTGCTATGACAGTAATAAGTTCATTAAATATAATATTTATGATGCCTATATTTGGTATAAATCAAGGGTGCCAGCCTATTATCGGATTTAATTATGGTGCTAAAAAGTATGAAAGAGCTAAAGAAGCATTTAAATACGCTACTATTGCAGCCTGTGTAATATGTATTATTGGTTTTATATCAATTCAA